>NZ_JBEXSH010000098.1:0-16463 GCF_040613555.1 Streptomyces sp. NPDC006265 | reverse complement strand
GGGCCTGCGCTCTTGTCTCCGCCCCGCTCCAGCCCGGCCGGCGCCCGTGCCGCACTCTCAGCACTCAGCCGGAACGGGGACATCTTGGCTCCGACTGCCGACCTCCACAACTTTCATTTATCGGCTTCGCCGCCCAATCTCATTGCAAGCCATTGACGCAGCCGCCGCTTCGATATCTTACCTGCTGATTCAATGACGCTTCCTTCTTCTGGGTTATCATCCCCAGCGGGTCGGAAAGCATCAAAATACTCCACGTCTTGCTCATACGGATTTTGAACGAAGTATGTAACCCGGCGCCACATGGTTCGCTCATCATCAAGATTGTCGGGCAGCTTTAGTCCGAGCGCATCAGCAAGAGGCTTACGTCCGAGATTGGCCAGAGCTTGCTGAGTTGCGGCCCATTCCCCAGCCGCCGTGTAGGCGATGACATACCAAAATCGAGACAGTACGACCAAAGCGGCGGAAACGATGCCCAGAATCCACCCTTCTGGGCACCCAGCGAAAATCGCCCCAATTGCAGCCAGCGCCACCATGATGTGTCCATAAATGAGACACACAAACAAGTCAACTGGTCCGCGAGCTACATCTGCTTGGCGAGTGACCTCAGCTGGTGCTGTAGCTGACAGTTCGTACCACAGCGTCTGAGAGTCTAGCTGGAATCTATCGTATGCGTAGCCCTCAAATTGCCGGATGGCATTTCCAAGCCGAGTGGGAGCTATCTGCTTCGGGTCGTCCGGATATGCTGACATCCGATCTAGTGTAGTATTGACCTTCCTCCATGCTATCTTTTCTTTTGCCAGCTTATCTTGTATCTTTTCGAGGCGGGTTTGAAGTTTCCTCCTCCTTCCCTCTTGTTTGTCATGCCCCCATTTCGATGCCCACTGAGGCCAGAGGGTGTAGCCCTCTAGGATCCCATACAGTTGGCGTTGGATTGCATTGAGGATCAATCCCGCAAGGATCGTCACTCCGATCAGTATCCACGTATCCGGTACCGCCCCCTTGATGCTTTTGCTGTTGAACTGCTTATTCTGCAGACTAGGCAGAACAAAAACGCAGAAGATCGTGACATTTATGGCCGTAGGGAGCAGCCATCCCACCAGGAGAGCCCATCCGCCAGCGATGACGCCCTTAGCGATGTCGATCATCACTCATCGCCTTGCGTGTTGCTCTCGGTCAACTTCTGCCAGAGGTTACTTTTGCGCTTGGGAGGGCGAGGGGGCCGAATGATGGGGCCGGGAGGCCTTACTCCGCGCGCCTCACTCCATCCAGGCGAATACTCCCAATTACGACGTACGGCAGCCCGGAAACGGGGATCCTGAACGTCTTTACGAAGCTCCTTTGTAAGCGGAATTAGCGCAGATGGGTCTTTGGACCCTGACCTGAGAGCTTTGATTGAACTGTTGAGTTCTGGCCTACTACCCACTCGACGGAGAACTGTTTTTTCGAGTTCATCACTACTGTCTTGGTCGGCGAGTATTCGTGCCATTCTCAAGGCTAGACCGAGAGTTGTTACTTCCTTCCTACCTCCCACTATCGATTTGACAGCGCGACGCAAATTCTTGCTTTGTTTAATCCCGCCCAAATGCCATGCTAGTGTTTGGACCTTGTGCGGGTCCTGAGGGTCAGCCTGTGCCTCTTTTAGGGCGGCAGCAGTTTCGGCCGCAGCACTTCCTGGTGCATTGGCTGGCAAGCTCGACCTAAGATACTGGGCTAGGTCATTACCATTTCCGAGCCCACCGCTAACCGCTAGCTGAGCCAATGCGTATGCTTCAACATCTGAGAGAGACCTAGCCATATGGCACCCTCCAGGGCTGGGTCACAAATTGCTCAGCTCAGCCCTACAAAGCCTGTGTGCCATGCACAAGCGAACAGGGTCAATCGCTGGGCTCATCACGAGACGTATACCTCTAGGCTGGCATACGTTACGTAGTTCCGCGACTTGAGCGGAAGACGTCTTACAAACATCCCAATTGCTTGAATATCGCACGATCGTAAGTGGTGCCGGATAGTGCTCCGGATTCGTCATCGGGGGTCGGCCGTCGTGGCTTGCTCTCGTCAACGGAATCCACTGCGTGGCCGAGGCCAGCGGGGGCGCGGCGAGACATACGCGCGCGTGCTCGATCGGCGTCCCCGCCGTCGTGGCTGACTGTCGTCGGCTGAGGCTCAAACGGGTCGCAACTAAAGGTGCTGGCCATCAGCCGAGCGCGCCATGGCTGGGCCGTCCCTGGGCCGTCCGAGGCCACTCGACAGTGGCCAATGACGACCAACAACGGCTATCCGACGCACGAGCCCACCGCTTCTGACCAGGGAAAGCCCAGCTCTCCAAGATCCCGGCAAGACCCAGGGCAAGAAGACAGGTCTTGACTCACGTATTGAGACTCCGCCGACCGCGTTAGCAGGTGCCGCAAGTTGCCGGCTACCGGTACCACACAGCCCTATGGTGGCGGTATGGCTTCAGCAGTGGGTGAGTTCTGGGACGCATCTGCACTTCGAGTGAGCGTCGACACCAACGGCCTCCAAGGCGGAGATGCCGGTCACGGAGGGTGGGCCGAGGTCGAGGTCCGCTTCCTCACCGGCGACAGTTTCGAGATGCCGGATGGAGGCAACACACAGGAGATCCTCATCAAGGTCAGTGGCGACTCTGAGATCTCAACGCTCGCAGCCGCACTGGAGTGGGCGGGAGCCCAGTTGAAGGAACTCGCTGGCGCCCGCTCAGTCCCAGTGCAGCAGCCATCGGATTGAGACGCGGGTCCCCCTCAGGTCGTGCCACTCGCGTGGCCAGAACCGTCTATGCAATGAGCACCCTCCGGGCCGTCTCGGGGCCGTCGGAGGGGCTCAACGACAACCAACGCTGACAACCATCGACAGCTAGTCACAGGTCGCAGCGTTGATCGATTGTATGGCCGCCAGGACCGGGCCCACCACTTCTTCGGCTACTGGTCGCACACCGCGGCGCTTGACTCGCCCATTGAAACTCCAGCCCAAAGCCGCTCCACCCACCTAATTGCTAGGCCCTCATTCCATCATTCTTGAACTCCGAGACTGCACAGTCCTCAGCGTCACGTACCAGCTTTATTCCGGTAAGAAGATCGAAATCTCCCGTAATCGAAGCCGCTACTCTACAAACTGTTGCGCCAAGATCGGAAAGTACAATAAGAGCGACGGCCAGAAAATGCCTAACGGTTTGATGCTGGACCTCGCTCACAGTCGGAAATGCTGACCCATTGCGGAGCCGCAGGCGGTTCATGAGTGCGCTGGGACCTGCATGAATTGCGTCATTTCCGGCCATGTAAAAGCCGCGCATGTGCTCCATATTCACGAGCTGTTCGATGTCACTGAAGGGGATCGGGGGCCTGCGTCCTGGGAAAAGTGGTGCCGCCCATCCATTCTGTCGGAAAAAGTCGCTTCCCCATGCTGCGGCTGCCCGACGCTCCAATTCTGCTTCCTGCTCGTCGAGTGGATCAGGCGTCCCCCCTTGTGCTGCGATAGCCCGTGCCTCCTTGCGGGCCTCGGCGAGTGTCCACGCCCCATAACGATCAGAAACGCTAGTGTCTAACTGTCCGAGGACAGACAGCGCGAGCGTGATGACCCCGAGCTCGTGCAAGCTCCTCGTCCTGGCCCTTACCGCTTCGGGGAAGCCATGCTCGGCTAGAAGTCGAATCTCGTTGGAGATTGAACATGCTCGCGAGTGGAGCGACAACAACAAAAGGCACTTAAGTGCCTTTCCTCCCAGGATTCCCTGCACGCCCAGGAGGCTATCCCTTTTGATCGCTGGCTCATCATCCAGGACCCATTTTCCAATGGCATCCTGAACCGCCCCATTTAGCACCTCTGCAGTGGTTAATGCGTCATCGAAAAGGAGGAGGCCTCGCCCCCATCTGCGCAAATGAGTGCGCCTGACCTTCGCCATTATCTTCTTGCGGACTCGACGCCTGCTGCCCATCTCACTCAGGAACCAATTGTAATCGTCTGGCGCCAGTTCGTCGGACAACCCAATAGCCTCGTCCATGGCTACCAGCAAGGCGTTTCCGGTCGCGCCTTCGTCTTGACTGCTTAGGGAACCTTCCCTGATATCCTCGTTGATCTTGTTTACTGCGTACCGCAGGAGTGCCGAGTCTTCCGGTTTCATGTGCCTTCGCCTCTCGGTGGGAAACCTGCCATTGAATCGCGGCCTACTCCGGAAGGCAAGGGGTTAACCTTCGCCACGATGCCGTGGGAGCAGCGTGCACCTACCGAGGGCAGCCGTCCGCTCCATACAACGTCAGTACCGCAGGCGGCAGTGACGGCGGCCGTTCGCGGTACCGGCATGGGGCGATCGGACCGGCTCATCAGGACTTGCCCGCATCTTCGAAGCGCTTGGCCGCAGGTCCGAGTCCTGCCGGGACACCAGTTTCTGCCCTCCCCCTGAAGGGCCGTAAGCGCCACGTCTCCTGGCGCAGAGCATCACAGGAGAACTAAACAGATCGAGCCGACGGCCAGTTCAAACGTCACTCGCACCCTGATTCGCCTGACGCGCCCCTCGCGTCATTTGATCCCAACTCGGAGGGTAGTTGAGCAACGCTCTGCGAACCTTTCCGACAGGCGACTCAAAGAATGGCGAGTCGCCTACAACCTTAAACCGGTGCGGCGGGATGATCCCGCCCCTCTTCAGGAAGGCTTCGAAATGCACAACTTTACCGTCCCGGTGACGGAGCGGATTAGAAGTCAGCTCAATAAGCCCGAATCTCGCAAGCGTCAAGTGTGCCTCATATACGTCCCGTGATAGGCCGTAAAGCCACTCCCTGTCCCTTTCAGCGATGTAGACCCCCTGTGAGAGGTGATCTTCGCGAAAGCGGGCCGCCAAGTGCTTCAGGATTAGATACATACGGATCTCCGAGTCCGTAAGTGCATAGACCCATCCGTTCGTGAAGAACTGCACCGGCAGGGTAATCACCGCCCGCGCCCCATCGTAATGCTCAGGGATTAGGTAATCTCGCCTCTCCGTATGCGCCACGCCAGACTCATGCAGCAGCATCAGAGGAAACCGATTGCCCGGTTCCCCGACGTTCCTCTGTACAAGATTTTCATCCGCGAGTCGCTTGAAAGATGACTTTATCTGCCTGACTCGATTTTGGGTTGCCGTGACCGGAACCTTAGCTTGCATATTCTGCTTCGCTTCCGAAACAATCAAATCAACCCACGATAATTCACCCCCCGAGACAGGTATCGGACAAATGCCAGGGATACCGTAACGCTTCCTTGTTTGGGCCTCGAACAAAGCCAGCAAGTAAACCTGGAGATTCACGCCTCGTGGCGCTGAAATACGGGCTATAGGTGACGGGTTATGTGGGCCGCCTATGAAAAAGGGGGCTCGGATTCCAACCTGCGCCGGCCACCTACCCCCGCGTCCGTGCAGCTGCCGCACCGCCGACGCCGCTTGGTCGATCCGATCAGATACCGCGTCTAGAGCTCGCACTCGGCGCATGCGGCGCTCAGCATTTCGTGGCACGTCACACCCTCTCTGACCCTTTGGCCCGTGAGGCATCATGCCGCTCACCTGCAGTGTTCCGCGTACGCGCTACACACTACATACGGGCCAAAGGGTTTTGATCATGAAAGCGGTGCCGTCTGACCCTTTGGCCCGTGAGGCAACACGCCGCTCACCTGCAGTGTTCCGCGTACGCGCTACACACTACATACGGGCCAAAGGGTTTGAAGGCGGTACCAAAAAATGGCCGCTAGATGCAGGAAAGTGGCAGCACCAAACGACGAGCGGCCCCCCGGGGCAACGGGGAGCCGCTCTCTCGCACCCAAGTTCGTCAATGCATCACACGAAGAAGGTGTCTCCATGAATGTACGCCTCGGGGGGAGAGCTTCCCAGGCTCCTGGTCGCCCACCCTGGACCGCCCTCGCTGGGCTCCTGGTGCTCAGCGTTGTGCTCACTGTCTGGGCAGTGCCTGACCTGGCAGCACCGCTTAGCACTGCGGCGGCAGTGCTCGGAGGCTTTGTCACTGTGTACACGGCCGCACGAGGTAAGGGGCAGCACAGCGGCCGCTGCACTGTCGTGAGCGAGTCGGCGCACCACCCCAGGGATGCTGAGGTGGAGCAACCCGCAGCCAGCCCTCTCGGTCTTCGGTGAGTGTCTGACTGCGTAACAACGCCGACGGACAGCGGCACGGACAAGCACGGACGCATGGGACCATCGGAGCAAGTTGGGAGGGGCAGCGGCCCAAGGCCGAACGCCCAACCAGTTTGCTTCGGAACGAAAAGGTCGCCGTGCCACAACCGTGCCAGATGCAGGGGTCAGCCACGGTCAACACCGGTGTCCCACAGCCGAGTACCCGCTTCCTTCCGCGGTCGGTGAAGCCGCAGCTCAGCTGTCAGATCATCCAGCCTCTCTCCTAAAGTGGTTGTCCAGCGCGATCACCGCGTCCACACCCGCTGAAACTCCTCGGCCGGGATGGCCTCCAGCAGATCCTCTTCAGGGTCGATCGCTTGGTCTGTCAGGCCGCCGTACTCGTCCTCCAGGTGCTCCCAGCTGTACCGGTGAAGCTGGCCGGCCGAGGTCAGCTCGGCTTGCTTGACGACGATCAACTCACCGCGGTCGGGTATGGCCTCGACGTACCACAGACCGCTCTCCTCGTCGGCGTGACGGAAGTGGTGCCGCAGGGTGGCGTTCTCATCGAGTGCTCGGAAGTACGCCACGGTCTCTGCTCTGATGCGCTCCAGGTCAACCACGCGACCATCGTGCCAGCGAGCGAGCGCGGGGTGCTCCGTTCTGCAGTTCCACGCCCCGCACCAACCGCGCGACTACAACAGCACCAAACCGGCTGCATCCCGCCGTAGCCGCCATCAGCTTGCCGCCCCTGTGGCCTCAACTGCTGTCAGCGCAGCCGTTCACAGAGGATGATGCGTCTCACAACAGCACCATCCCAGGGGGGATCATGAGTACCAACATCACGCCACCGCCGATGCCGGCTCAGCCGCCGCAGCCCGGCAAGAAGAGCCACACCAACGCCTACATCATCGGCGGCGCGGCCATCATTGCTGCCGTCGTCGTCGCCACAGGGATCGCCGTCTCTGGCCGCAGCGACGACACGGCAAAGCCACAGCCCACCGTCACCGTGACGGAAACCGTCGAGCCCGAGGCCACAGTCGAAGAGGACACCGCAGCAGTAACCGACCAGAACGCAGACGCCAAGGTCGGCGAGAAAGCCCGGAACGGCGGAGCCGTCGTCAAGGTCACCAAGGTGGCGGAGGCCGACACCATCGCGCTCGCCGGAGCCCGCAAATCCGCAGGCCCCGACGCCAAGTACGTCGTCCTCCAGACCGTCGTCAGCAACGAGGGAAAGGCCAGCATGGACCTGACGTGCTCGCTGCCCATCGTCAATGCGCTCATCGACGACCAGGGCCGACGCTTCGACACGATCGAAGATCTTTACGACGTCGCCGGCAACCCAGAATGCAACGCGCAGTTGCAACCCGGCTTCGACGACGAAATGAAGTTCGTCTATCGCGTTCCAAAGGACGCGGTGGTCACAACATGGGAGTTCTTCGAGTACGACCTTGAGGATGAAGTGACACCCACCCTCGTCAACCTGACCTGACCAGCCACCATCGGGCCTCCACCCCTCAACCAGGAGTCGGGGCCTGTCGTGCTCTCAGTCCTGCCAGTACAAGCGAGGCGAGCGTGGAGTACGCGTCGATTAGGTGGACTCCTGCGCACTCATTCGTCTGAGCACCGCACCACAAGCGCACCAGATCGAGCGGGGAACAGCGGGGAGTGGCGGTGAGAACGATCGAGCCCGACGAAGGGCGCGCCAGCTGTAGGCGGAGGTCAGCGTCCAACGGAGCGCAGAGCGCCGCAGCTTCCCAAGCTGAGAGCGCGAGTTCGATTCTCGTCACCCGCTCCACGAAGAAGGCCCAGGTCAGAGACCTGGGCCTTTTGCTGTCCGCTGTGATCACTAGCCGCGTGCCAGATTCATGTCAGAACGGTGATCGTCGGGGTCACCGGTGCCTTCATCCGGCACGGCCGCCACTTCCGGCTGCCTTCGCGTACGTCCACGTCGAACCGGCGGCGACTCCCCGTTGTCGGTCGCCGTCGGCGTGCCCGGAGTCAGTGCGTGCTGCTCCTGAGTCTGCCATCGCATCCGGCTCGGCCCGCCGCACGGGTCCTGCGTCCCGTGGCGCGCCGAAAGAGCCGGCGCGGCATCACGCCGCGCCGTCGCGGGGCAGCGGGGCGGTCGAGTTCCGTACGACGAGCTCCGTACCCACCTCCATGTGCTCCATGAGCAGCCGCTGCCCCTCGAGGACGGACAGCAGCGCGCGGGCCGCCTTCTGGCCCATGTCGTGCAGCGGCTGGCGCACAGTGGTCAGGCCGGGAAAACTCTGCGCCGCCTGCGGGAGGTCGTCGAAGCCGACGACGGAGAAGTCGGTGGGCACGTTGAGGCCGCGCGCCCGGGCAGCGTCGATGGCGCCGAGCGCCATCAGGTCGGCACCGGCGACGACCGCCGTCGGACTGTGATCGTCGATCAGACGAGCCGTGGTGCGGAAGCCGCAGGCATAGGAGAAGTCGCACGAGGCGACCAGCCGCTCGTCGACCTCCAGTCCGGCGAGCCGCATCGCGTCCTCGAAGCCCTGGAAGCGGATGGACGTGCTTTCCAGATCCTCCTCACCGCGGAGGTAGGCGATGCGGGTGTGGCCCAGGTCGATGAGGTGCTGCGTGCCCTGACGCATGCCGTGGTAGTTGTCGACGCTCAGCCGGGGCAGCGGTACATCCAGGTGCCGAGGGTCGATGATGACGCAGGGCAGTTTCTGCCGGCGCAGCAGTTCGACCGTCTCGTCCTCCAGGACCGGGGCGATCATGAGCACGCCGTCGACGAGGCCACGCGCCAGGAACTCGATCCGGTCCTTTTCCCGCACCGCGTCGTGGTAGGTGGCGTTGACGAGCAGTTCCTGCTCGGCACTGGCGAGTTCGTCGGCTACGCCGCGCAGGATCTCCAGTCCGTACTGACTGGTCAGGTCCAGCGCTATGAGGCCGATGAGCCCACTACGGCCGGCCTTGAGGTTGCGGGCCGAGACGTTCGGCCGGTAGCCGAGTCGCCCGGCCACCTCCAGGACACGGCGTCGGGTCTCCTCTGAGGCCCCCGGCTTGCCATTGATGACGTTGGACACGGTCATCGCGGAGACGCCGGCCTCCTCGGCCACCTGCGCGATTGTCGCCCGCCCTGCCACCCGAACTCCTTCTGTCTGCCGACTTCGGTCGAACGGTGTCCGCTCGTCGGATCCCCCGGCGGACGCCACCCCTGCGGTGCCGCGCCCCCTCGGCGCGAAGCCCGCTATGTGGAGCCAGAAGGGCGCGCACCCGCTCCCCTCCCTCATGAACACACGCGGGAAACTGTAACGATAAGGCAGCAGGTGCGTCAACGAGACCGTCGACTGTCGCATGGTTCAAGCCCAACGTTAATGGCAATAACGGGACATTTAGCCTGCCACTCCCGGGATCACGGCCACGCCAACCAAGCCAATCGACCACAGAAAGTTACGTATAGATGTCAGCTAAGTTTTGCGTTACAGTCCCCGCAATCGGCATGAACGATCGCCGCAAAATCGGGTCGACCGGTCCCTTTCCGTATGTGTCAGCACTTCCCCGGCACGGAAACCGACCAGCCCGTTCAAACCCCTTCAGAGATGACAAGTCGGTCCGTACCGACGATGGGTGAGGTGTGCAATGAAGCGCTCTGGGAGACGTCTCGCGGTCGCCACCACGGTCGCCGCCATGGCGATGTCGCTGGCCGCGTGCGGAGGCGGGTCGTCCGGCGCCTCCAGCGACGGCACGGTGACCATCCACGTGCAGGCGTGGAAGGGAGGCGGCGCGGAGCCGGCGAACGTCGCGGAGATCAACAAGGCGTTCGAGAAGGCCCACCCGAAGATCAAGGTCGACTTCGAGTACATCACCGCGAACGACACCTACGTCCAGAAGCTCCAGCCCGAGCTGCTCGGTGGCAAGGCCGGCGACGTGATCATGGTCGACACGGACAAGATGAAGAAGTGGGGCGCCTCCGGCTACCTCGCCGACCTGTCCGGGGAGTCGTGGGCGAGCAGAATAGCCCCGGACGCCAAGCCCTTCGCGCAGGCCGACGGCAAGACCCTCGCGATGCCGATGGAGCTGATAGGCATCGGCCTGTACGCCAACATGGACCTGCTGAAGAAGGCGGGCATCACCGAAGTCCCCGCCGACTGGCCGACGTTCCTCGCCGACCTCGCCAAGGTCAAGAAGGCCGGCATCGACCCCATCGCGCTGCCCGACAAAAGCGGGTGGACCGGCAGCTCCGTCTTCCAGGCGAGCGGTTCGACCACCGTCTACCAGAAGAACAAGCAGTGGGACACCGACTTCCTCGACGGCAAGGCGTCGTTCAACCCCGACTGGAAGGCGTCGCTGGAGCAGTTGAAGACCCTGGAGGACAAGGGGTATGTCAACTGGAAGAACCAACTCGGCATCGACGAGTGGGCACAGGGCCCGCAGGACTTCAGCGCCGGCAAGAGCGCCTTCTGGTACCAGGGCGCATGGCAGGTCTCCAACATCAAGAAGGCCGGCTTCCCGGTCTCCTTCGCTCCCTGGCCGGGCGGCGCCGAGGGCACCAAGCCCAACAGCATGCTGTTCGCCGGCACGATGTGGGGCGTCAACTCCCAGTCTCAGCAGGGTGACGCGGCACGCGAGTACGTCAAGTTCTGGTCGCAGAACGAGAACCTCGCCAAGTACCTGGAGGCCGAGAACGCGGAGTCTCCGTTCACGGACGGCACCACGCCGGAAGCCACCGAGACCACGGCCTTCACCACAGCCTTCAAGGACGGCCGTTACCGGATCCTCCCGTCCAACTCCTGGTACGCCGCGGCCAACGAGACCGAGATCGGCTCCAGGATCCAGGCCTACCTGCTGGGCAAGGCGTCCACCGCGCAGACCCTCAAGGAGATCCAGACCGCGGCGTCCGCCAAGTAACCGGCCAACCCTGGTCAGCCGTGGGGGGAGCGCGATCGGCGGCTCCCGACCGCCCCCCACCACGGCCCGTCCGGGCAAGAGGAGGACTCCCGTGTTCCACCGACGGCGTGCCACCATGGCCGCCTTCCTGCTACCGGCGATCGTCATATACGGCGTGTTCATGCTGTATCCGCTGGCCCGCGGCGTCTATCTGAGCATGACCGACAGCCTCGGCGGACCGATCGCCAACTTCGTCGGCACGGAGCAGTACCGTGCCATGGCCGACGACCCGAAGGTCACCTCGGCCCTGTGGCACACCGTGCTGTACGCGGCGGTCGTCGTGGTCGCACAGAACGCCCTCGGTCTGCTCTTCGCGAGCCTGCTCTTCCGCCGGCCCAAGGTGCGCAAGACGCTCAGCGTGGTGCTGCTGACCCCCACGCTCGTCTCCCCGGTGATGGCGGCCTTCATCTGGTCGTACCTGTTCGCCCCGGAGGGTGGCATCAACGCGCTGCTCGGCGTGTTCGGACTCGACTCGCTGCAGCACGTCTGGCTCGGGGACACCTCCACCGCCCTGTACGCGGTCGCCGCCGTCAACGTCTGGATGTTCGCGGGCTACTCCTGCGCCATCTTCCTCGCCGGCTACATGAGTGTGCCCACCGAACTGCTCGACGCGGCCGCGGTGGACGGCGCGAGCGGCTGGCGGCGATTCCGCAGCGTGGAGTGGCCGATGTTGGCTCCCGCGCTGACCGTGAACGTCACGCTCAGTCTCATCGGCTCGCTCAAGGTCTTCGAGTTCCCCCTCGTCCTCACCAACGGCGGCCCGGCCGGTGCCACGGACACCCTGACCATGCTCGTCTACCGGAACGTCTTCGGCGGCGGGAAGTTCGCCTTCGGCATCGCGGTCTCGGTCCTGCTCCTGGTGACCGTGGTCGTCCTGTCCAGCGCCACCTCCTCCCTGCTCCGGCTTCGCGAGCGACGAATCTGACGGACGGCAACCATGATCTCCACCCTCTGGCGCCGGACCTCCGGCAGCCTCGGCACCGTGCTGCTGTGTCTCGGCACGCTGACGTTCGTCCTGCCGTTCCTCTTCACCGTGGTCACCTCGCTGCGCACCGCGGCTGATGTGGCGAGGTCCCCCCTGGGCTTCCCGCACTCCCTGACCCTGCACAACTTCACCGAGGCCTTCGGGCAGATCCACTACGGGCGCAGCGCGCTGAACACACTGCTCATCACGGGTCTGTCGTGTCTCAGCATCACCGTCATCGGCTCCCTGGCCAGCTACCCGCTGGCCCGCATCACCCAGAACTGGTCGACCTGGGTGTACCGGCTGTTCATCCTGGGCACCTCGGTACCGATCTTCGTGGTGGCGGCGCCTCTGTACCTGCTGATGCGGGACCTGAACCTGCTCGACAGCTACGCGGGCGTGGTCATTATCTACACGGCCATCAACCTCCCGGTCGCCGTGTTCTTCTACACCAGCTTCGTCCGCTCGATCCCCGTGGACCTGGAGGAGGCCGCCGCCCTGGACGGCTGCGGAGCGTTCCGCACCTTCTTCACCATCATCCTGCCGCTGCTGCGCCCGATCACCAGCACGCTGCTGACCTTCGTCGCCCTCCAGGTCTGGAACGACCTGCTGGTTCCGCTGGTCTTCCTGCAGGACCCCGACAAACGCACCGTCATGGTGAACGCCTACTCCTTCATCGACCCGCACACCGTGCAGCCGACGACCCTGTTCCCGGCCGCCCTGCTCGGCGTGCTCCCGCTGTTGCTGATCTTCGTATTCCTGCAGCGGCACGTGGTCGCCGGGATGTCGGCCGGCGCCGTCAAGTCGTAGAGCCCGGCCCGGCCGCCGAGGCCTGAACACGAACACCGTCACCGTCCAGGGCACCCCCATGCCCCGACACCCGGCATCCCCGCCGTCCCGAACATCCCGGAAGGACCATCCACCGATGTACGTGGTCTCATACTTCACCGACACCGACGAGGCGCTCCACCTCGCCTACAGCCACGACGGTGAGGAATTCTCGGTGGTGAACGGCGGCCGGCCCGTCCTACGGGGCACGGTCGGCACCGGCAGACTGCGGGATCCGTTCATCGGGGTGGGCCCCGACGGCCTGTTCCATCTGCTGGCCACCGACGGCTGGACGAGCCCCTGTATCGTCCACGCCACCTCGGCCGACCTGCTCACCTGGTCGGACCAGGAACTCCTCCCGGTCATGACCGAGGTGGACGGAGCTCACAACGCCTGGGCCCCGGAGTTCTTCCTGGACCGCGGGACCGGGCTGTACCACCTCATCTGGTCGTCGGTCGTCGAGTCCGGGAGCACGCCCGAGGGCCGCGACTACGAACATATCGGCCAGGACCACCGCATCTGGCACTGCACCACCGAGGACTTCAGCACGTTCTCGGCCCCCGACGTCTTCTTCGACCCCGGTCACTCGGTCATCGACGCCACCGTGCGGCAGCTGGACGACGGCAGGTTCCTCATGGCCTTCAAGGACGAGCGAGGCACCAACGACCTCGCCACCGCGCACAAGGACATCCACCTGACCGCCTTCGAAACACCCGGCGGTCCGTACACCGCCGGCACCGGACCGGTCACCCCCTCGGTGGTGGAGGGGCCGTCGATCTTCCGGCGCGGAGGCGAGCTGGTCATCATCTTCGACCACTACCTCGAAGGGCGGTACGGGGCGGCTCGCAGCAAGGACGGCGTGGACTGGGAGCCCGTCTCCCTGGCGCTGCCGCCGGGCATGCGCCACGCCTCCGTCCTCGAAACGCCGCTCCCGCCCTCGATCCCGCCGTGCTGAGGTCCCCCGCCCCAGCCACAGATTCCGGACGTGCCCGCTTCGGCCGACCCGCCCGGTGCAGGAAGCCCCACGTCGCATCCCGCGGCGCGGAGAACACATTCACCCAGCAAGGAGCGTCGCAATGAAGCGTCGCAGATCGGACCGTCCGGGCTTCAGAGCCTCCCGCGTCCTCACCCTGCTCGCCACGCTGGCGGGCGCTCTGCTCCTCCCGGCCCCCGCCGCCATGGCGGCGGGCAGCGCCCACTACGTCGACTGCTCGGCCGCGACCAACGGCAACGGCACCCAGTCCAGCCCCTGGAACACCGTCACCAGCGTCAACAACACCACCTTCGGCGCGGGAGACAGCATCCTCTTCGCCGCCGGAACCACCTGCACCGGCCAGCTCACCCCGCAAGGATCGGGCGCCTCCGGCAGCCCCGTCACCATGGGCTCCTACGGCACCGGCGCCAAGCCGGTCATCAACGCGGGCGGCGCCACCGGCCCCGTCATCCACCTGCTCAACCAGCAGTACTGGGAGATCGGCGGCCTGGAGCTCACCAACGCGGCCTCCTCCCCCGCCTACCGCTCCGGCGTCCTCGCCGAGAACAGCTCGGGCGGCGTCCTGCACCACATCCGGGTGCACGACATGAACATCCACCACATCAGCGGCTGGCCGGGCGGCTGGTACTCCACCAACGCGGGCGTCGGCGTCCAGACCGACCACACCGCAACCGTCTCCACCTGGGACGACGTGGTGATCGAGAACAACACCTTCGACCACGTGGACCGCATCGCCGTCGCCGTCACCCCGGACGGGGACGGCCAGGGCACCGGCCAGACCACGGGCACGGTCATCCGCAACAACACCATGACCTACGACGGCGCCGACGATGTCCTCGTCGTCAAGAACGACGGTGCCCTCATCGAGGGCAACAAGGCCGGCTACGGCGGCGCGAAGGCCACCTGCCCGCCCTCCGGTCAGTACTGCAACGGCGCCTCGGCCGGCATCTGGATGTCCGGCAGCAACGACACCGTCGTCCAGAACAACGAGGTGTACTGCCACGTCAACGGCGCCGACGGCACCGGCTTCGACGTCGACTGGGGCAACCACAACACCACGTTCCAGTACAACTACAGCCACCAGAACCTCGGCGGCTTCATGCTGGTCATGCCGCCCTTCTCCATCGCCAACGAGCCGACGTCGACCATCGCCAGTGACGGCACGGTCGTCCGCTACAACATCAGCGAGAACGACGGCTCCAACGCCGGCTGCCCCGCCTCCGGCACTGCGTCCCACGGCTCCGGCGTCTTCCACTTCGTCGGCAACGTCCCCAACCGGAGCGGAAGTCCGGTCGCCGTCCCGCGGTTCTACAACAACAGCATCTACATCAACAAGAGCGGCCTGAACACCCCGATCCTGTACTCGCGCAAGGGCACCAGCATCACCGGCAACCTGTCCTTCCGCAACAACGCGGTGTTCAACTACGGCACCGGCGGCTACTTCTCCAGCGTCAACTCCACCTACAACAACAACCTCTTCTACGGCAACCACCCGTCCTCCGAACCGGCCGACGCGGCGAAGGTCGTGACCGACCCCGAGTTCCGCAACCCCGGCAACGCGAATACCTCCTCCTCGTACACCGGCACCGACGCCTACCAGGTCCACCCCTCCTCCCCGGTGATCCGGGCCGGCATGGTCATCAGCAACAACGGCGGCAAGGACGCCTTCGGCAACACGGTCTCCGCCACGGAGGCACCCAACATCGGCGCCGACAACGGCACCGGCGGCAACCTCGTCTCCAACGCCGGCTTCGAGACGGGCGCGATGAGCCCCTGGACCAACAGCGGCGCCGCCCCCTCCGTCACTTCCTCAGGCGCCCGCACCGGCGGCTTCGCCCTCACCACCCAGGCGAGCGGCAGCGGCGCCAACCAGAGCATCACCGGCCTCAGCCCGAACACCACCTACCTGCTGACCGGTTGGGCCAAGGTGGCGAACGCCGGGGAGACCCTCGCCATCGGCGTCAAGAACTACGGCGGCACGGAGACGTTCACCAACGTGGCCACGACGTCGTACTCCCAGGCCGCGGTGCTGTTCACCACGGGCAGCTCCAACACCTCGGCCCTGGTCTACTGCTGGAAGAACACCGGCGGCACCGGCACCGGCAACTGCGACGACCTCGCGGTGGAACGGATCTCCACCCCCTCCAACGTGCTGACCAACGCGGGCTTCGAGACCGGCTCCCTGAGCCCCTGGACCCGCAGCGGCAGCGGCGCGCAGTCCAACGTGGTCGCCTCCAACGCCCGCACCGGCACCTACTCCCTGCAGACCGGCGCCGCCACCAGCGGTGTCGAGCAGTCCGCCACCGGCCTCACCGCGGGCAGCACCTACCTGCTGGCCGGCTGGGCCAAGGTCGCGAACGGAAGTGAGCAGGTCGCCGTCGGTGTGAAGAGCTTCGGCGGCACCGAGACCTACCTGCGCACCTCCAGCACCGCCTACTCCCAGCAGCCGATCTTCTTCACCACCGGCAGCACCAACACCTCGGCCGCGGTCTACTGCTACAAGGACGCGGGCTCCTCGGCCGGCTACTGCGACGACTACACCCTGATCAAGCTCTCCTGACGGCACACGGCCCTCAAGGAGAATCCTTTCCCCACAGTGGGGGGGGCGGGGGGTTCCCGCCCCCCCCCCCCCCCCCCCCCCCCCCCACCCCCACCCACTG
>NZ_JBEXSH010000097.1:0-16482 GCF_040613555.1 Streptomyces sp. NPDC006265 | reverse complement strand
ACCCCGAGTACGTCCAGTACGAGGGCTTCCGGCCGGCACGCCGAGAGCACGCACCAAACGCCGCTCCTCAACGGGCAAACGTTGCCTGCCGCGGCTCTAGATCACCCCCTGATCGACTACTGAACGACCCCTGACCGCCCCGCACTGATCGACCTTGTGCGGGGCGGTCAACCATGTCCGGTCGACGATCACACCTGCGTACCCCTCTTGGCCGAATCACTTTGTCGATACGGCCACTTTCGACCGCGTACCGACGCAGACCGAAACCGTCCGGCCTTCGAATGATCGACCGCGTGTCCGAATCGCACGGATTGTTATCACCGAATCGTGATCATTCTCTAAAGGCGGACGGGTTCGGTGCCGAAGACGACTGTGACCTTGAAAGCACGGTTCGTCCCGGCTTCACCCCCCGCGAGCCGGCCCCGTCCCGCACCCCAGGAGGCCTGGTGTCCGTTCTCCTCGAGCAGCCCGCAAGCCTGGTCGCCTACCGCCCGAACAAGCCGACCGCCATGGTGGTCGTGGCCGACCCGCGCGTCCGCTCCACCGTTACCCGCCACCTGTGGGCGCTCGGTGTGCGCGACGTCATCGAGGCCTCGTCCATCGCGGAGGCTCGTCCCCGCATCGGCAACCCCCGCGACATCTGTGTCGCCGACGTCCACCTGCCGGATGGCTCCGGCCTCACCCTGCTGTCGGAGACCCGCGCCGCGGGCTGGCCCAACGGGCTCGCCCTCTCCGCCGCCGACGACATCGGCGCCGTACGCAACGCACTCGCCGGCGGAGTGAAGGGTTACGTCGTCACCGGCACCCGTACCAACGTCGGGCTCCCCACCCGGCCGGGCGCCGCCCCCATCGGCGCCGCCGCCGCCCGCCTGCACCGCCGCCCCCCGGGTGCCCCGAGCCACCCGGGCGGCTACCGCGAACTGTCCGGCCGCGAGGTCGAGGTACTGCGGCTGGTCGCCGAAGGCCAGTCGAACAAGGCCATCGGCGTCTCGATGGGACTGTCCGCCCTGACCGTCAAGAGCCACCTCGCCCGCATCGCCCGCAAGCTCGGCACGGGCGACCGCGCCGGCATGGTCGCGGTGGCGCTGCGGACCGGGATCATCCACTGACCCGATCTGCCGTGACCCTTCGTGATCATTCATTCACGTGAACGGGACCGGCCGTCGGTCCCGTTCGCGTCACTCACGGTTCGCGAACCCGCCGCTTCCCCGACATGACTGGTTTGCGACCCTCGGGCGCCCGTCGACGGAACGTTCCGTCGGCGGGCGCTGTCCATACATGGATACCCTTGACAGGTGACCGACGCCCACGACACCGCAGCAGACAGCTCACTGCGAACCACCGGAGGCGCCCCTCCGGACGACGGCGGATCTTCTGCTATGGAGGCGCCGATCCCTCTACTCGAGCCGCGTGAGGGCATTCCGCCCGTCATCGCGGACGAGACCGCACTGGCCCGGGTGACCGCCGCCTTCGAGGCGGGGTCCGGGCCCGTAGCCGTCGACGCCGAGCGTGCGTCCGGCTATCGCTACGGGCAGCGCGCCTACCTCGTGCAGCTACGCCGCGAGGGCGCCGGAACGGCCCTGATCGACCCCGTGGCCTGCCCCGACCTGTCCGCCCTCGGTAATGCCCTGTCCGGCGTCGAGTGGGTGCTGCACGCCGCCACCCAGGACCTGCCCTGCCTGCGCGAGATAGGCATGGTGCCGACGCGGCTGTTCGACACGGAGCTGGCCGGGCGGCTCGCCGGGTTCCCCCGGGTCGGTCTCGGCGCAATGGTCGAGGGCGTGCTGGGCTTCGTCCTGGAGAAGGGGCACTCCGCCGTCGACTGGTCGACCCGGCCGCTGCCCGAGCCCTGGCTGCGCTACGCGGCGCTCGACGTCGAGCTGCTCGTCGACCTGCGCGACGCGCTGGAGAAGGAGCTGGACCGGCAGGGCAAGCTGGACTGGGCCCGCCAGGAGTTCGACGCGATCGCCTCGGCTCCGCCGCCCGAGCCCCGCAAGGACCCGTGGCGGCGTACGTCCGGCATGCACAAGGTGCGCCGGCGGCGGCAGCTGGCCGTCGTACGGGAACTGTGGCAGACCCGGGACCGGATCGCGCAGCGACGGGACGTGTCGCCGGGCAAGGTGCTCGGGGACGCGGCCATCGTGGAGGCCGCGCTGGCGCTTCCGGCCAATGTGCACGCGCTGGCCGCGCTGAACGGTTTCGGCCACCGCGTGGGCAAGCGGCAGCTGGAGCAGTGGCAGGCCGCGGTGGACCGGGCGAAGGGGATGAGCGAGGCGCAGCTGCCGCAGCCCGGGCAGTCGGTGACCGGGCCTCCGCCGCCGCGCGCCTGGGCCGACAAGGACCCCGAGGCCGCGGCGCGGTTGTCCGCGGCCCGGGCCGGGGTGTCGGCGCTGGCCGAGCAGCTGAACATGCCGCAGGAGAATCTGATCACTCCGGACACCGTGCGGCGGGTGTGCTGGGAGCCGCCGGTGCTGGTGGACGCGGAGTCGGTGGCCGCCGCCCTGGCCGGGCACGGTGCGCGGCCGTGGCAGGTGGAGCAGGTGACGCCGGTGCTGGTGGAGGCGCTGTCCGCGAAGGACGCCTGAAGCCGGTCAAGGACGCTTGAACCGGTGAAGGACGCCTGAAGAGGAGGGCCGCTACTTCGTGGCCCCCCGGGTGAAGCCGTTGTAGATGAACCGCTGGAGGAACAGGAAGACGGCCAGAGTGGGGACGATCACCAGGATCGCCCCTGCCGAGATCGTCTCCCAGTGGGCGCCGAACGGGCCCTTGAAGCGGAACAGCGACGTCGAGATCACGCCAAGATCTTCGGAGGGCATGTAGAGGAAGGGGATGTAGAAGTCGTTGTAGACGGTGATCCCCTTCACGATCACGACCGTCGCGATCGCCGGTTTCAGCAGCGGGAAGATGACCTTGCGGTAGACCGTGAAGGCGTTGGCTCCGTCGATGCGGGCCGACTCGTCCAGGGAGACCGGGATCGAGCGGACGAACTGCAGGAAGATATAGATCGAGACGATGTCCGTGCCCATGTAGAGGGCGATGGGCGCCCAGAGGCTGTCGAACATGCCGAAGCTGTTGACGATCTGGAAGGTGGCCACCTGGGTGGTCACGCCGGGGACCAGTGCGGCGACCAGGAACAGGGCCAGCACCCACGTGCGGAAGCGGAAGCGGAACCGGTCGATGGCGTAGGCCGTCATCGAGCCGATGAGGACCGTGCCGCCGATGGCGACGACCAGGATGATCGCGGTGTTGGCGAACGCCGAAAGCATCCGGCCGTCCTGGAACGCCGTCACGTAGTTGTCGAAGTGGAACGGGTCGCCGGGCAGCGCGAGCGCTCCGCTGCCGGCCGCCATCTCCTTCTCGGACTTCAGGGAGGTCAGGAACACGGCGGCCAGCGGGAGCAGGACCACCGCGGTCGCGGCGATCAGCGACAGGTACACGAGGACGCGGGTCACCGCGCGGCGCGTCATACGAGGTCCACCTTGTCGTCGGGGGCGAGGCGCCGCTGCACCCAGGTCACCGCCAGGACGATCAGCAGCAGCACGATCGCGGCCGCCGAGGCGAGTCCCGTCTTGTTGAACTGGAACGCCAGCTTCACGGTCTGGATCACGAACGTCTCGGTGCCGGTCGCGCCGCCGGTCATGATGTACGGGATCTCGAAGACCGACAGGGAGCCGGAGATCGAGAGGATCACGGTGAGGGACAGGACCGGCTTGATGCCCGGCGCGATGATGTGGCGGAACTGGTGCCAGCGGTTCGCGCCGTCCAGTTCCGCCGCCTCGTACAGCTCGCCTGGGATCGACTGGATCGCGCCGAGGAAGAGCACGAAGTTCAGGCCCAGATAGCGCCAGACGGAGACGGCGGCGAGGGAGGTGTTCGCCGACTCCGGGGTGCCCAGCCAGGCACGGTCCGTCTCCACGCCGAACAGGCTCAGCACGGAGTCGAGGGTGCCGCCGTCCTGGAAGAAGTAGAGGAAGACGAACCCGATCGCCACGCCGTTGATCAGGTACGGGAAGAACAGCACGCCCTTGAAGAAGTTCCGGAAGCGCACGTTGAAGCTGAGGATCGTGGCGAAGTAGAGCGCGGCCACGATCTGGATCACGGACGCCGCAAGGTAGTAGCCGCTGACCCAGAAGACCTCGAACAGCTCCGGGCGCGTGAAGAGTTCGGCGTAGTTCTCGGCGCCCGTCCAGCGCAGCTCGGGGCTCACCCCGTCCCAGTCGGTGAAGCTGTACGCGACCATGTTGACGATCGGTGCGTAGGTGAAAACGATCAGGAGGGCGAGCGGGGCGAGCAAAAAGAGCCAGGGGGTGGCCCCGCGCCACAGGCGTGCCTGGCGCGGAGCGGGGGCCGGGTCCGGGGCGGTGGCCGCCCCCGCGGCTGCCTTGACGGCCGCCGTCTCGGTCGTGCCCGTCATCAGTACCCCAGCGACTTCTGGGTCTCGGTCCACTTCTGGCCGAGGCCGTCCAGGAAGTCGTCCGGGTCGCCCTTCCTGGCGCCGCGGGCCATGTCGACGAGTTCCTTGCGGTAGTCCGGTTTGTTGATGCCGACCTCGGACTGGTTCTCGAGGGTCTTCAGCTCGGCGCCCTTGCTGTCGTCGAGGTCGAGGAGCTTGACGCCCGCCTCCTGGTACGGCTTCAGGACGTCGGGCAGCGGGGCATCCTTGAGCGGGGAGAGCGCCAGGTTGTCCCGCGCGTAGCCGGACTTGTCTGTGAACCAGTCGATCCAGGCGCGGGCGGCGCCCTTGTGCGAGGAGTGGATGTTGACGGCCTGGTTGTAGTCGGGCGACGTCACCGCGCAGAACGTGCCGTCCTTCTGGGCGGGGAAGGGCATGAACCCGATGTCGTCCGGGTCGGTGCCCGCCTGCTTCGCCGCGCCCTGCATCTGGATGACCGCCCAGGAGCCGAGCCACATGGTGGCGATCTCGCCCTTGGCCAGCTTGGGCTTGGACGCCTCCCAGTTGGTGGTCGTCGGGTCCTTCTCGACGAGCCCTTCGTGCACGATGTCGTACAGCAGGCCGTCCGCCACCCGCAGTTCGCCGCCCTCGGCCCAGGGGTTGCCCTCGGCCCACCGGGTGGTGGCCTGCTCGTCGCAGCTGACCGAGCCCCTGACCCCCGTCCACTGGCTGAGCGGCCACCCGTCCTTGAAGTTGGTGTAGTAGGGGACCGCGTCGGTCCTGGACTTGACCGCCTTGAGCGCGGCGAGGAACTCGTCCGGTGTCGTGGGCCAGTCGGTGACCCCGGCCTGACTCCACACCTTCTTGTTGTAGATGAACCCCGGGACCGCGCCGAGTGGGCTCTGGCCGTAGACCTTGCCGCCGACGGCCGTGTAGTCGGTGAAGCGGTACTTCTCGCTCCGCTCCTCTTTGCCGCCCAGCGAGGCGAAGAACTTGGGGTAGTCCTTCTTCTCGATCACCGCGGGGATCATGAGGACGTCGCCGTAGTTCTCCGTGTTCATACGGATCTTGACTTCGCCCTCGTAGTCGGTGATGCCGTCGAACTCGACCTTCACCTTCGGATACGTCTTGTTGAACTCGGCGGCGTACTTCTTCATCGTCCCGTCCTGCACGAGGTCGGTGCGGTGGGTGAGAACGGTGATGGTCCCGTCGACCTTGGAGGGATCGTCGGGCGCCTTTGCGTCGGCGCCCTCGGCGGAGCCTCCGGAACCGGTGCAGCCGGAGGCCAGCAGGGCTGCGCCCACGGCGAGGGCGAGGAGGGTACGGCGGTTCATGTGCATCAGCTCCGTTCGCGGAGGGGAACTCGGGACGGACGAGCACGTGCGGTATGGCTGGTTCGGAACTCTGGCAGCGTGCACTCAACCGGTAAAGTCCCAATCCCGCCAACGATGCGAAACCACCACACGACTCTTCACTGGACCGGTTAAGGGAGTGCGCATGCTGGAGGCCACACCGCTCGGCGACGGATGGATCCTGCGGCACGACTCGGAGGCACTCCCGGCCACGGTGCCGGGGTGTGTGCACACCGACCTGATGGCCGCCGGGGTGATCCCGGACCCGTTCCTCGGCCTGGGCGAGACCGAGGTGGCATGGGTGGGGCGCCGTGACTGGACGTACGAGCGGGAGATCGGCGGGGCGTGGGGGCAGGAGCAGACCGACCTGGTCTTCGACGGGCTCGACACCGTCGCCGAGATCTGCCTTGACGGGCGGCTCCTGGGGACGGTGCGCAACATGCACCGCTCGTACCGGTTCGACGTGACGGGCCTGTCCGGGCGGCTGTCCGTGCGGTTCGTCTCCGCCTACGCCGAGGCCGAGGCCGTGCGGGGCCGGGTGGGTGAACGGCCCGCCGCCTACGCCGAGCCCTACCAGTACCTGCGCAAGATGGCCTGCTCCTTCGGCTGGGACTGGGGGCCGACCCTGGTGACGGCCGGGATCTGGCGGCCGGTGCGCCTGGAGCGCTGGTCGACGGCCCGGATCGCCCGGGTGCGCCCCCTGGTCACCCTCGAGGAGGGCACCGGCGTCGTCGAGCTGGCCGTCGAGGTCGAGCGGACCCGGATCGAGGCACCCCTCGTCGTGGAGGCGACCGTCGCGGGGGTGCGGGCGCGGGCGGAGATCTCGGGGGCGGGCGGGACCGTACGACTGCGGGTGCCGGACGCGCGGCTGTGGTGGCCGCGCGGGTACGGCGAACAGCCGCTGTACGATGTCGAGTTGACGCTGCTGTACGGCCAGGACACCCTGGACGTGTGGCGTCGGCGGGTCGGCTTCCGGACCGTGGAGCTGGACCGGCGGCCCGACGCGCACGGCACCGGCTTCACCCTCGTCGTCAACGGGGAGCGGCTCTTCGCGCGGGGCGTCAACTGGATCCCCGACGACGTCTTCCCCTCCCGGATCACCCGCGAGCGCTACCGGGAGCGCCTGCGGCAGGCGGCCGGCGCCGGCGTGGATCTCGTCCGGATCTGGGGCGGCGGGATCTACGAGAGCGAGGACTTCTACGACGCCTGCGACGAGTTCGGTCTGCTGGTCTGGCAGGACTTCCCGTTCGCCTGCGCGGCCTACCCGGAGGAGCAGCCGCTGCGCGGAGAGGTGGAGTCCGAGGCGCGGGAGAACGTCGTACGGCTGATGCCGCATCCGTCGCTCGTGCTGTGGAACGGCAACAACGAGAACCTGTGGGGCTTCCGGGACTGGGAGTGGGAGCCGCGGCTGGCCGGGGACTCCTGGGGGGAGGGCTACTACCTGGGCGTACTGCCGCGTGTGGTGGCCGAGTTGGACCCGACCCGGCCGTACACGGCGGGCAGCCCCTGGTCCGGGTCGTGGGAGCACCACCCGAACGACCCGGCGCACGGCACCCACCACTCGTGGGAGGTGTGGAACCGGGAGGACTACGCGGACTACCGGCTGAGCGTGCCGCGGTTCGTCGCCGAGTTCGGCTGGCAGGCACCGCCCGCGTACACCACGCTGCACCGGGCGCTGCCCGGGGAGGAGCTCGCGCCGGACTCCCCCGGCATGCTGCACCACCAGAAGGCGGACGACGGCAACGGAAAGCTGGAGCGCGGACTCGAGCGGCATTTCGCCGTTCCGGACGGGGACTTCGACCGGTGGCACTACCTGATGCAGCTGAACCAGGCCCGGGCGGTCGCGGCCGGGATCGAGCACTGGCGCTCCCACTGGCCGGTCTGCGCGGGCACGATCGTCTGGCAGCTCAACGACTGCTGGCCGGTGACGTCCTGGGCGGCGATCGACGGGGACGGCCGGGAGAAGCCGCTGTACCACGAGCTGCGGCGCCTGTACGCGGACCGGTTGCTGACGATCCAGGAGCGGGACGGCCGGCTGGTGCTGGCCGCCGTGAACCAGGCGGCCGGGGACTGGAGGGGGGCGCTGACCCTGCGGCGGATGTCCGTCGAGGGCGAGGTGCTGGGGCGAACGGAAGTGGAGCTGGCGGCCGGGGCGCGGAGCGTGGCCCGGGTGGGCGTGCCGCGCGAACTGACACCCCTCGGGCCGAAGGAGTTCCTGGTCGCGGACGTCGGCGCGGACGGGGGCGCGGACGCGGAGGGGTTACGGGCGCTGCACTTCCCCGTGCCTGACCGTGAAGTCCCCTACCCCGCCCCGCGTTTCGAGGTCGCGCTCGCCCCGGGCGGGATCACGGTGACCGCCCGCACCCTGGTCCGGGATCTGCTGCTCCAGGCCGACCGCCTGGAGCCGGGGGCGCGAACCGACCGGGGGCGGGTCACACTGCTGCCGGGCGAAGAGGTGACCATCGGGGTGCGCGGCTGGAAGACTCCCGACGCGGAGACTGCTCGTTCGGCCCTGTACTGCGTGGAGCCCACCCGATGACGGCAACGCCGACCCCTCGCGTCACCATCAAGGACGTCGCCGCGCGCGCCGGTGTGTCTAAGGGTGCCGTGTCCCTCGCCTTCAACCACAAGCCCGGCCTGTCGGAGGCCACCCGGGACCGGATCTTCCTCGCGGCGCGGGAGCTGGGCTGGTCGCCGAGCCTCACGGCGCGGACGCTGGCCGGATCGCGGGTGGATGTGGTGGGCCTCGCCGTGTGCCGGCCGGCGCGGGTGCTCGGTCTCGAGCCCTGGTACATGGAGTTCGTCTCGGGCGTGGAGGGCGTGCTGGCCGAGCACTCCAGCTCGCTGCTGCTGCGACTCGTACGGAACATGGACGAGGAAGTGGGCGTCCAGGAGACGTGGTGGCGGGGGCGGCAGATCGGCGGGTCGATCCTCGTCGACTTCCGGGCTGACGATCCGCGGGCGGCCATGACGGAGCGGCTCGGGATGCCGGTGGTCGCCGTCGGGCATCCCTCGCTGACCGGGGGGCTCACCTCGGTGTGGACGGACGACGCCACGGCCGTGACGGAGGCGGTGCGGTACCTGGCCGCGCTCGGGCACCGGCGGATCGCCAGAGTCGGCGGGGCGGCGGACCTCGGGCACACGGCGATCCGGACGGCGGCGTTCGACGAGGCGGCGGGGGCGCTGGCCGGGGCGTGGCAGGTGGCGACGGACTTCTCGGGGGACGCGGGGGCGCGGGCGACCCGGTCGCTGCTGACCGCGGCGCCGGCCGACCGGCCGACCGCGATCGTGTACGACAACGACATCATGGCGGTGGCGGGGCTGTCGGTGGCAGCGGAGATGGGGCTGCGGGTGCCGGAGGACGTGTCGCTGCTGGCCTGGGACGACTCGCAGCTGTGCCGGCTGACGCATCCGACCCTGTCGGCGATGAGTCATGACGTGCACGGGTTCGGGGCGGAGGTGGCCCGGACGTTGTTCTCGGTGATCACCGGGGGTGAGGGTGGGTCGCATCCTGTGCCGACTCCTGTGCTGACGCCTCGGGGATCCACGGCACCTCCGAAATCCTGATGTCCGGGCGGGGAACGTCGGCCACGCGCGCGGGGGTGCGCGTTCCGGCGCTGTCCTTCTCAGGTATCCCCGTCGACCGCGTACCTCTGCGTCCCGGCCCTGAGGTTGGCCTGGGCCTTGCGGTAGGCACGGCGGCCGGGCACCTCGGCCGTCGCGTTCTGTTCGTCGCGCCGCACGGTCAGGGTCGCCAGAGTCTGCCGGGCCTGTTCCAGGGTCCACTGGTCCAGGTCGATCTCGCGGTGCTGGCGGGCAGCGGTCTGGATCTCCAGGAAGGCATTCGCCGACGCCGAGGCCTGGGCGGTCCGCTGGGGTGCGTTGACCGTGGTGAGGACCGCGCCGAGACCGGAGGAGATCAGGGCGAGGATGCCGGCCGCGGTCCGTCCGGTGGACTCCACCAGAGCCGTGGTTCCGGCGATGGCGGCGAGCAGGGTGGCCGGGACGCCGAGGAGGAGGTGCAGGGCGCGCCAGCGTTTGGTCTCCTCGAACTGGCATTGCGCGCTGTACATGGCGCTCTCTTCGAGCCGCCTGAACTCGGCCCCGATGGCTCGGCGCCGCCGGGCGTCGCTGTCGAGGCGTGCCTGATCCTCGGTGTCCACGGGCCCACCGTACCGGTGCCGCGCTGGACGCGTGGTCGAATGCCCGTCGCTGTCGGGCGAGTTGGCGTCATCCATGGCGCGACGTGTAGGCGGCGAGTGCGGTATGGGCCGGGTGCCACGGTGCCAGGCCGTCGATCATGCGGTGCCACTCGGACAGCGTGATGTGTTCGTTGGCGTGCAGTGACGCCTCCAGTTCGCCCGGGTGGACACGGTCGAGGAAGCGCAGCGGCAGGGGCGGTGCGTCGAGGTCGACCTCGAAGGTGTGGTCCGGGGCGGGCACCGCGATGAAGCCGCCCAGCGCCCCCGCCCCCGTGTGGAGCAGGATCCAGTACCGGGTGCCCTGCCCGGCGGAGGTGGTGTCCGTGTCGGTGTCTCCCATGACCGGTCGTAGGGTCACCGGCTGGCAGAGCGGGTCGGTGCGGCGCCGGGTGGGAGGGGCCGGATGGTCCTCGATCTCCATCTCGATCTCCAGAAGGCGGTTGCCGGTCACGGTGAGGACGGCGGCGACCGGCCACTGCTCGAGGAACTCACTGCGGCCGGGCGGCTCGTCGCGTCCGGATCGCGGTTCGCCGGACGAGGCCCGCAGGACGAAGTCGGAGTCGAGGAGCCGCCTCATCGGTGTCACGGGGTGCATCCCGGTCAGCCGGGCGGCGGCCAGGCGCGCGGCGTGGTGCAGGGCCCGGTCGGCCTCGCCGAGTACACCGGCAAGGCCGGCGAGGGCGTTGCGGGTGGCGTCGGGCAGGCGGCGGGGCTCCGCGCTCAGGAGGCCGCTCAGCAGGTTGGCGGCTTCCCTGCCGAACCACGGGCCCGCCCGCTCGGTGCGCAGTCCGGCTTCGAGGACCTGGAGGGGGCCGGCCAGGGACGACGCGGCGGGGGTGAACCAGTGGCGCAGCTCTCCGTCCGGTGGCGGGGCGGGCGAGGCGGGCGGGCCATCGGTCTGGGCGCGCAGCAGGGCCGTGGCCGAGCGCGCCGCGGCGTCGACGCGTTCCCAGGGCAGGCTGTGGAAGAGCGCCGGCGGTGCGTCGGTCTCGCGGGTGAGCCGGTGCAGGAGGAAGTAGCGCAGGGCGGGGCCTTCGGCGCGGAGCCGGTCGACGGTCCGCGGGTCGGCGGGGGGCTCGGCCCAGTGGTTTTCGAGACGGTCGATCAGCTCGGCACCGGTCTCCGAAACGGCGATGGGCGCTCCGCAGTCGTCGTGCTCGACGACTGCACCGCCGTCGGACGCGCGCAGCGCCAGGGCGCGGCAGTGCTCGCCGGCCCGCTCGACGATCAGGCTGGTCCGTGTCCACGGCTCCGTGCGGAACCGGGGCATCGTGCGGGCGTCGGTGCGCTCGTCCCCTTCGTTGACCAGCCCGAGGACGGGGAGCCGCCCGGGCGCTCCCGGGCGCACGCGGGCGATCCAGTCGCTGAGGGGCCGGTGCGGGGGCGGGGCGGTCCTCTCGGGGTGCTCTGTCATCATGAGCCGTCCTCATCGCATCGAGTGAGGATCTCGGCCGCGACGGTGCCGAAATGGCGGACCGTCTCCCGCACGACGGGCGCACGGGGGTCGGGCACGCACTGGGCCCGCAGGCCACGCAGCCGGTCCCAGGTCTGCTCGCCCCTCCGGTCGAGCTGGGCGGGCAGGTCGGGCGGGAGTGCCCGGGCCCAGGCGCGCAGCGGCCCGTCGTCCAGGTCCCGGTCTTGCCAGCGCAACAGGAACTTCAGGCCCCGCAGGAGCACTTCGGCGCACACGAGCGGATCCGCCGAGGTGGTGACGGGAACCATGCGGCGTCTCCCGCCGGCGTCGGAGAGGTCGTCGAGCGCCTGGCCGGACGGGTCGACGATCAGGTTGTGTGCGGGGTCGTAGAGCAGCGTATTGACGGTGAGGTCGCGCTGCCGGCTGTCCTGAAGCAGGTCGGTGCCGGTGGCGGGGACCGACGCGCCGTCGAGGCCGAGACCGAGGCCCCGGTAGTCGAGAGTGGGACCGCCGGTTCGGGCGACGGGGTCGAGGACCGTGCAGACGAGGGTGTCGGGGCTGAACCGCTGGGGGTGTTCCGCGCTGGTGCCGTCGAGATCGAGCACCTGGCGGGTGGTCTCGGTGTAGGCCCCGGCGGGGGCGGTGCCGGTGAGGTCCAGGTCCTGGATCTCACCGGGGGCGGCTTCGGACAGCAGGTCCCGGGGGGCGCCCCCGCTGAGCCAGGTGCGATGGCCGGACGCGGCCAGGCGCTCGATCAGGGCAGCCGTGAAGGGAGGTGTGCGGGGGCCGTGCAGCAGGCCGCGGAAGCGGTCGGTCAGGCCGGGACCCAGGTCGTCCGGCCGGTGGCTGCGGGCGGAGTGGATCTGCTGGTCCGGGCGGCGGCCGGTGCGGACCAGACTCGGCTGGTCGGCGGGGTCGGTACTCCGCCGTGGCGGGGGTTCGGCGTACTCGTCGCCGGCGAGGAGCAGTTGGTCGTCGGCCGACGTGGGCGCGGACGACGCGGTGCAGGTGAAGCCGAGCACCCGCCGGCCTTCGACGGTGTCGCCGCTCACGATGGGCGCCACGCCGCTTGTGGCCTGCACCTGGTGAGGGACGACGGATGCGGGGGCGGGAGGCTTCACCCCGCGGCTAGGCCGGTCCATCGTGCACGTCCCTTCTCGAGGCGCAGGGTGAGCGGTACGAGTACGGCGTCCGAGGCGCTGTAGGAGGAGCCGCCGTACCCCATGCCGGGAGCCGATCCGGGTTTCAGACGCAGGGCGGCGGCGTCGTGGAGCTGCTGCGGTGTGCAGCTGATGTCCTGGTCCGGCTCGTCCACGCACGTGGTGAGGCCCGGGTAGAGCAGATCACCGCCGGGTTGCCGCAGGGGATGGGTGCGGATGGCCCGCAGGACGTTGCGCGGGCCGTCGTCGGAGCGGATCCAGTCGTGTTCTCCCGTGCTGCACGGGGCGCAGAGTTCCACGAGCCGGTCGGTGTCGCCTCGCCCCGCCGCGTCCGCGATGTCCCGGGCCAGCTTCCGCACCGCGGCGGGTAGCCGGGCTCCGTGGTCGTCGACGGCGGCCACCCTTGCCGCCGGTTGTGCCGCCGACGACTTGGGAGGGCGGGCGGCGGCGCTCTCGGCGGGAGTGAGCGCGAACAGGGACACGCCCTTTCCGAGGACCGGTTCGCCGCCCCCGGTGGTGAGGGTGAGAGTGCCGGTGATCGGGTCGGCGGTATCTGTGATGTCGGCCTTCGCGTACACCGGGTCCTTGAGACGTACGACCCGGCCCTCGGCTCCGAACGCGATGCCGAGCATGCCGTTGCCGAGGTAGGTCCACCGCCCGTCGCGCAGGTAATAGGAGACGGCCCGCTCGGGAGACATGACCTGGCAGGCGCTCAGAGCGCTGTAGGTGAGGGTGAGGCCGTCGCCCGCCCAGGCGAGATGGGTGACCATGCGCGGCAGTTCCACCAGGGCGTGGCGGAACGCGGCGTCGTCGGGGAGCGATCTGTGGGCGCCCGCGCCCGAGGTGCCGGGGTGGGTCTTGACGGTCTGGAGGGGCCAGCAGGCACCGCTCGACTCCAGGTCTGCCCAGGCGACGGTGTCGCCGCCGGGCTTCCGCTGGGCCTCGGCGAAGGAGGTCGTGCCCTTGTCGGGCAGCAGCGGGCGGACCGTGCCCTTGCGGTCGGCCACCACGAGGGTGCCTTCTCCGCGGTGGATGTCACCCCCCTCGGGCAGGAGCGAGAACAGGATGACGTCGTCGGCGCCTCCGGTCGCGAGCTGCGAGTAAGGGGACAGCCGCTTGTCGAGTGCGATACGCCGCGCCTTGCCGCCCGGCGGGAACAGCAGGAGGGACCTGCCGTCGTTGGCGAGGCTGACGGCGTCCTCGTCCAGGAAACCGAGCCCGGCGCAGGGGCAGGGGCGGGAGGCCAGCCGTCCGCTGCGCACGTCCAGGAGATGTATCTGGCCGGTCTGGCCCACACCCCCGGGGTCGATCCAGGCGAGGCGGCTCGCGTCGGGCGACCAGACGAGCTGGGACGGCGTCTGCGCGGCGTCGAAGGAGGAGGTCGCCGTGCTGGGTGGCAGGTCGGCGGCCTTCCAGGTACGGCCCGCGGCGTCCGCCATCATCACGGCCTCGCGGGCGGGCTGGAGGAAAGCCGCGACGGGATGCTGCCGGTCGGGTTTCCCGGTGGCCGTGGACGCGGGGCGGGACTTCGGGGCCGCGGGTCCGTCACCGGCGGAGGTGCACGCGGTGGCTGCGAGGACCGTGGCCAGGGCCAGGGCCCGAAAGCCTTGGAGGCGGTGTCCGGTACGGGGCATGAGGCGGCTCACTTCGTCTCGGCGCAGAGGTCGATGTAGGCGTGGCGTTCGCCGATGTGGGTTCTCCATTCCTTGGTGCTGAGACCGGCGCCACCGGTCCAGCGGCAGACCTGGTTCTGCCAGTCGATGCCGTCGACGCGCCACAGGCTCACGGGCCCGGGCGCCTCGCCGGAGTCGACCGGGCTGGTCACCCCCGCGAGGAAGTGGCCGTCCGGCGACCAGGCGAGGCGGATGATCCGCTGGCTGCGGGAACTGTGCAGGGTGGGCAGGGCCTGAAGGCCGGTGGCGGTGTCGTGGACGAGCACCTCGTCGCCGGCCGCGACGGCGACGTGCCGGCCGTCCGGTGCGAGGGCCAGCGCTGTGGGCCGCTCGGTCGTCCCGGGCAGGACGAGGGGCTCTCCGGTCTCCTTCAGGCCGGCGTTCCGGTAGCGCACGGTGTTGTCGCCGCCGAGCACGGCGATGCGGGAACCGTCGTGGCTCCAGGCGATGCGCTCGGCGCCGGGTGCGGCTGCCGCGCGGGTGGTCCCGGTCGTCAGGTCGGCGAGGACGAGGCGGGGGCCGTCCCCCGCTCCGTCTTCCAGGGCGAGTGCCTGCCGTCCGTGCACGGCCAGACCGGAACCCTGCCCGACCTGGATGGTGTTCACGAGCTTCCAGGTCCTGGTGGACCAGATCGCCAGGGGGCCGTCGGCGTGGCGGGCCACGAGCAGGTCCTTCCCGGGCACGAAGGCGACGTTGGTGAGGGCCTGTTCGGTGCCGCCGTCGGCGCGGTCGAGGGCCGGAACCCGCAGGGTCCGGGGGACGTCTTTTCCCTTGCTCCACACACCGAGGACGGACCGGCCTCCGTACGTGCCGGCGGCGACCACCAGCTTTCCTCTGGCGGTGGCGTCATGGATGCCGAAACTCTGGAACGAGTACTGCGCGAGGGGGCCGTACGACTGCTCCGCCGGGTTGAGCGCGATCTCGGGGACGGTGTCGGGGTCGATGGTGTACACCCCTTCGGAGCCGTCGAAGGCAACCTCGGTCAGGACCAGTTGGCCCTCGGGTCCGAAGTTCGCGACGGCCGATTGCACGGCGGGGCTGAGGCTGAGGGGACCGGGCCGCCGGTCGAGTACGTTGACCCGCCCACCCCGCCCGGCGGCCACCACGGTGAAGAGCTCCCCGACCGCGGCGGTGACGGCGGGTCCGCCGCGCGGCTCCTCGAGGTCGCGGCTGGCGATCGCCTGGTCACCGGTGCCCACGGGGACCAGGGCCGTGCCGTTGTCCCCGGCGATGACCACACTGCCCGACCGCTCGGCCAGGGCGCGGGGCGGGTAGGCGAGTCCGCCGACGGGAAAGGCGAGTTGCCGTCGGTGGCGCCGGTCCCAGGCCTGGACCCCCTGTGCGGTCGCGAGGAGCACGTCGGCGTCGTTGGCGGCGATCTGGAACGCCTCTCCCTGGATGTCGTCGCGCTGGATCTCGGTGGTGACCTTGTTGCTGTCCAGTCCGACCGCGAGGACGTCATCGGACTCGACGAGCAGCAGCGCCCGCTCCTCCTCCGGCAGTTCACCGTTGCCGGCCGGTCTCGTGCCGGGCGCGACCGTGGCGTCGAGCACGCTGCCGGGTTCCATGGGGACGGGCCGGCCGTCCACCTTCTGGTCCCCGGGCCGCCGGCAGGAGACCTCCTCCAGCGTCGTGGTGTCGTACTGGGCGACGACCCCGTCGTCCCGCACCTCCACCAGTCGCACGCCGCTGTTGGCGAACGCGGTCGCGACGGGCTTGGTGCCCTTTCTCCCGCACGAGGGGGTGCCGAGCCTGCCCATGAGCCGGGGGACGGGCTCCAGGGCCGAGTAGACGGACACGGCCTTGCCGTCCCGGCCGGCGAGCAGGCCGCTTCCCTCGTCGAACACGAGGTCGGTGACGGCGCCCTCGGCCCTGCCGAGTTCCTTGCCGGTCAGCAAGTCCCAGGTCTTGACGTACGGGTCGTCCCCGGAGGTGTGGACGCGGCCCCGCTTGTCATCGACGGCGATGCCGTTCACCACAGCCGGGCTCGCCCGCCAGGACATCCGGACCCCGGAGTTCGCCTCCAGCACGTCGCGCATGGCCTGGACGGCGCGTGGGGTGTCCGGCTCGATGGTGTAGGCGGCCAGACCGAGCAGGCCGGCGAGCCTCGGATCGGTGCCCCGTTGCAGCATCGCCTCGGCCGCCAGGTCGGATGCCAGCGCCTTGCGGGCTTCCGCCTCGCTGGACTCGCTGATCGCACTGATCACGGACACGCTGATCACCAGGAGGACGATCAACACGGCCACCACGGTGACGCTCCACCGCTTCACCACCGGGAGGTCCCACAT
>NZ_JBEXSH010000096.1:0-16542 GCF_040613555.1 Streptomyces sp. NPDC006265 | reverse complement strand
GGACCGGGCAGCCTGCGGCCCGACCGCCGCCTGGTGGACTGGGTGCGCGAGCGCGGGCCGCGCGCCGCCCGTCTGGTCTCCGTGTGCACCGGCGCGGCCGTGCTCGCCGGGGCGGGTCTTCTGGACGGCCGCCGCGCGACCACCCACTGGGCGTACTGCGACCGGCTCGCCCGCGAGCACCCGGCCGTCGAGATCGACCCCGACCCCGTCTACGTACGCGACGGACACATCTCCACCTCGGCCGGTGTCACCGCCGGCATCGACCTGGCCCTCGCCCTGGTCGAGGAGGACCTGGGCCGGGACGCCGCCCTGACGATCGCCCGTCACCTGGTGGTGTTCCTGCGCCGCCCGGGCAACCAGGCCCAGTTGAGCGCCCAGCTCGCGGCCCAGACCGCACAACGGGAGCCCTTGAGGGACGTCCAGCGGTGGATCACCGACCACCCCGACGCGGACCTCGGTGTCGACACCCTCGCCGACCGCGCCCGCCTCTCGCCCCGTCACTTCGCCCGAGCCTTCCGCGCCGAGACCGGCATGACACCGGGCCGCTACGTGGACCGCGTCCGCCTCGAACACGCCCGGCGCCTCCTGGAGGACACCGCCGACGGTGTCGAGGAGATCGCCCGCACCAGCGGCTACGGCACGCCCGAGGCCATGCGCCGGGCCTTCGTCCGGACCCTCGGAACGCCCCCGGCCGAGTACCGCCGCCGCTTCCGCCCCGTGACCACGCCCTGAACCTCATCGACACCAGCCGACGGAAGGACCCCATGCAGATCGTCATCGTCCTCTACGACCGCTTCACCGCCCTCGACGCCATCGGCCCCTACGAGACCATAGGCCGGCTCCCGGACGCGGAGACCGTCTTCGTCGCCGAGGAGGCCGGCCCCGTACGGAACGACTCCGGGAACCTCGCGCTCATCGCCGACCGGACCCTGGCCGACGTACCGCACCCCGACATCATCGTGGTCCCCGGCGGCCCCGGCCCGCTCCCTCTGGCGCCGGACGGGCCCCTGCTCACCTGGCTGCGCAGCGCCGACGCCACCAGCACCTGGACGACGTCCGTGTGCACCGGCTCCCTGCTGCTCGCCGCCGCCGGACTCCTCCGCGGCCGCCGCGCGACCTCCCACTGGCTGGCCCTGGAGGAGCTGAAGCGCCACGGCGCCGAACCGACGGGGGAGCGGGTCGTCACCGACGGCAAGTACGTCACCGCGGCCGGCGTCTCCTCCGGCATCGACATGGGACTCACCCTGCTCGGCCGGATCGCGGGCGACGACCACGCGCAGCTCGTCCAGCTCGCCACCGAGTACGACCCGCAGCCGCCCTACGACGCCGGATCGCCCGAGAAGGCCCCTGCCCACCTCGTCGAACTGGTCCGCACGCACTCCGGCGTCATCCTGACGTAGGCACGCCCCAGCCGAACCGCGGCTGCCGGCGCTCCAGGAACGCGGCGACACCCTCCGCGGTGTCGCGGCTCGCGCGCGCCTGCCCGGTCCAGTGCGCGTCCCGGTCCGTGCGACCGTCCGCGAACTCCTTGGCCGCCGCCTGGGTCAGCTGCGAACGCGACACCAGCACCCGGGTGAATTCGGCGACTCGCTTGCCGAGTTCGCCCCCGGGCAGTACCTCGTCCACCAGCCCGGTGCGCAGCGCCCGCTGTGAGTCGATCAACTCCCCGGAGAACAACAGGTACTTGGCGGTGGCCGGTCCCACCAGGGACACCAGCCGCCGGGTCGAGGACGCCGGGTACACGATGCCGAGCTTCGCGGGCGTCACACCGAACACCGCCCCCTCCTCGGCGAACCGCAGATCACAGGCCGCCGCCAGTTGCGCCCCGCCGCCCACGCAGTGACCCCGGATCGCGGCCAGTGTCGGTTTCGGGAACGCCGCCAGCGCCTCCTCCGCCCGCACGGCCAGCCCCTGCGCCTCCTCCGGCGAGCCCCGCAGCGTCGAGATGTCGGCTCCGGCGCAGAACGTCCGGCCCTCGCCGGTCAGCACCAGCGCCCGTACCCCCGGATCCCCCGCGAGCTCCTCCAGCAGGGTGGGCACGCAGCGCCACATCGCGGCCGTCATGGCGTTGCGCTTCTCGGGATGACGTATGACGACCGTCGCGACCGAGTCGGTCACGCGGTGCTCCAGCTGCGGCTCCATGCGCCGGATGCTATCCGCATGTCAAACCCGTACAACCCGAATAGTTCGCCGAGACGGCACAACAGGGACAGGACCAGTCCCACAACTGACCGTGTCATACGCCAACGGTCAGAAGTGCTCGATACTTGCTGACTTCTGTTCAGTCCCGGGGTGCGAGGCGCATCGTTACCAACACTCGAGGTGTGGCGACAATCGAGCGTGAGGGTGGCGACCGGACGATGGACGACGACGGGCGTGGGTTCGGGCCGCGCCCAGAGGGCGGCGCGGCGCCCCTCGGACCCTGGCCCGCGGATTCGCTGCCGTACGAAGGGGTCTGGAGGTTCACCGCATCGGCGGTCGAGGCCTCGGTCCCCCAGGCGCGGCACGCCGTACGGGACCTGCTGCTGGGTCAGGGAGTGCCGGTCTCGGACGACCTGGCCCAGGGGCTGCTGCTGATCGTCTCGGAGCTGGTGACGAACGCCGTGAAGCACGCGGCGGTGCTGTCGCCCACCATCGCCGTCGAGCTGGCCGTAGGGGCCGAGTGGCTCCGGGTGTCCGTGGAGGACAACCATCCGTACCGGCCCACCGCCCTGGAGACCGACCACGGCAGGACCGGCGGGCGCGGACTGCTCCTGGTGCGCGAGATCACCCGGGAGGCGGGCGGCCTGTGCGAGGTCGAGTACACCGCGAGCGGCGGCAAGGTGATCTGGGCCGCCCTGCCGCTCAAACCCGCGCGCTTCGCCTGAGCCCCCGCCGTGCCGGGGCCGGGGTCACCAGCCGGCGGACGGGCCCGTCAGCTCCCGGATCGCCGGCCGGGCCGCATCCAGGACGGTCATGAACCAGGCCGAGAAGGCGTCCTTGGCGTGCCGCTCCGCCAGCTCCGGCGGGGTCACGAACACCGTCGACGCCACCTCCTCCGGGTCCGGCCGCACCACGGCCTGCACCATGCCGACGAAGAGATGATTGTACTCCTGCTCCACCAGACCGGACTCCGGGTCCGGGTGGTTGTAGCGGACCGTGCCCGCCTCGGCCAGCAGGGACGGGGAGGCGCCGAGCTCCTCGAACGTGCGCCGCGCCGCCGCCGCGAAGGGCGCCTCGCCGGGGTAGGGGTGGCCGCAGCAGGTGTTGGACCACACACCGGGGGAGTGGTACTTGCCCAGCGCGCGCTGCTGGAGCAGCAGCCGGCCGTACTCGTCGAAGAGGAACACGGAGAACGCGCGGTGCAGCTGTCCGGGCGGCTGGTGGGCGGCGAGCTTCTCCGCGGTGCCGATCGTCACGCCGTCCTCGTCGACCAGTTCCAGCAAAATCGCGTCTGCGGTGCCGTTCGACGGGTTGTGCGTCGCGGTGGCAGGTGTGATCGGCATACCCATCCTTCACATCGGTCTTCGCGCCCCAAGTCTGCCGTACGAATCCGGCACTCCCGGCACTTCGCGGCACGCCCGCATGTCCCGCGCGGTGACGCGGACCGCGGCCGGCACCGGTCCGACGCCGGGAAAGGGACCCGGTAGATGATCGTGCCCGGCCGGGCAGGCGGAAAATCGTCCCCACCGGAGCTATGGGGCTCAGGACGCGGGCGTACAGCGGAGGGTTGCGTTCCCCGGCGCGCTCTCAGTGGTGTGCGCCCCACCTGTCCCACACACCCCGGACGTCACCGCGTCAGTGACAGAGCCGCGCCTCGTGCTCCGCGTGCCCGACCGGTTCCAGCTGGAAGGTGCAGTGCTCCACGTCGAAGTGGTCACCCAGGCAGCCCTGGAGCTCGTGGAGCATCTTCTCGTGGCCTATCGCGTTCAGGGCCTCCGAGCTGACGACCACGTGCGCCGACAGCACCGGCATGCCGGAAGTGATCGTCCAGGCGTGCAGGTCGTGGACGCCCTCCACGCCGTCCGTCGCCAGGATGTGCGAGCGCACCTCCGCCATGTCGACGCCCTGGGGAGCGGCCTCCAGCAGCACCGACAGCGTCTCGCGCAGCAGCTTCCACGTCCGGGGCGCGATCATGAGCGCGATCACGAGCGAGGCGATCGGGTCGGCGGCCTGCCAGCCCGTGAGCATGATCACCACGGACGCGACGATCACCGTGACCGAACCGAGGGCGTCCGCCGCGACCTCCAGGAACGCGCCGCGCACGTTCAGGCTCTCCTTCTGCCCGCGGATCAGCAGCGACAGCGACACCAGGTTCGCGGCCAGACCGATCACACCGAACAGCAGAGCCAGCCGGCCCTCGGTCTCCGCGGGCGTGATGAAGCGCTGGACCGACTCGTACACGACGTACCCGCCGGCCCCGAGCAGCAGCAGACAGTTGGCCAGGGCGGCGAGGATCTCGGCCCGGGCGTAGCCGAAGGTGGCCCGCTCGCTGGGCGGACGGTTCGAGAAGTGGATCGCGAGCAGCGCCATGCCCAGGCCCAGGGCGTCCGTCGCCATGTGCGCCGAGTCCGCGACGAGCGCGAGCGAGTCGGCGAGGGCACCACCGACGATCTGCACCACCACGATGCCGAGCGTGATCGCCAGCGCCGCCCGCAGCCTGCCGCGGTACGCCGAGGTCGCCGTACCGCCGGCCGCGCCGTGCGCGTGCCCGTGATCGTGCCCAGCCCCCATGAGAAGTCAGCCTCCCTGTGTCCGCCTGATCGTGCCCGGGCACCCCAGTGAACTACGGGGAGGGGGTATGTGCAACGCGGCACTGAACACCGTTGTCATGTGCCCTGACCTGCGAAAACGATGCGCAGGTCAGGGCGCCTCCGAGGGGCGGGAGCCGTGGTGCAGCAGCCAGCCGCGCCAGGCCGACTCGGTCATCTCGCGCACCCCGCGCCGGGCGGTCCAGCCGAGCTCGTCGGCCGCCCGGGCGGCCGTCGCGACAGCCCTTGGGGCGTCTCCGGGACGGCGGTCCTCGACGAGCGGGGGCCGGGGGTCGCCGGTGACCTCGCCGATGGCCGTGATGAGCTCGCGGACAGAGACGCCCTCGCCGCGGCCGATGTTGACCGTCAGGTCGCCCGTGATGCCGCCGCCGGCCAGTCGCCGGGCCGCCGCCAGGTGGGCCTCGGCCAGGTCGGCGACGTGAATGTAGTCACGGACGCAGGTGCCGTCCGGGGTCGGGTAGTCGTCGCCGAAGATCCGGGGCGCCTCGTCGCGCGTCAGCCGGTCGAAGACCATCGGGACGATGTTGAAGACACCGGTGTCCGCGAGCCCCGGCGCGGCAGCGCCCGCCACGTTGAAATAGCGCAGACATACGGTGGAGATCCCGTGCGCCTTTCCCGCCGCCCGCACCAGCCACTCCCCGGCGAGCTTGGTCTCGCCGTAGGGGTTCACCGGCGCGCAGGGCGTGTCCTCCGTGATGAGGTCCACACCCGGGTCGCCGTACACGGCAGCCGAAGAGGAGAACACGAAGCGCTCGATCCCGGCCCCGGCAACCGCGTCCAGCAGGGTCACCAGACCGCCGACGTTCTCCCGGTAGTACCGCGTGGGCTGCGCGACGGACTCGGCGACCTGCTTGCGCGCCGCGAGGTGCACCACACCCGTCACGCCGTGCTCGGCGAAGACCCGCTTCAGCAGCTCCCCGTCCAGCGAGGAACCCCGCACGAGCGGGACCTGCGCCGGGAGCCGCGCGGGCACCCCGGCCGACAGGTCGTCCAGGGCGAGGACCCGCTCCCCGGCCTCGGCCATGGCCCTGGCCACATGTGCTCCGATATAGCCGGCACCGCCGGTGATCAGCCACGTCATGGTCGCCCACCCTATGCGGACGCGGTGGCCGCCTGCGCAATGTCCCCGATGTCCGCATAGGAGGGCACGGTTTGTGGGGTGGCCCCCGGATCCAGGATGATGATCGCGGCAAGGGCTTGTGCGAACCACGTCGATCCATCCGCCGAACGGGCGGTGAACGTGGCCTTCCCGGCATCCGATAGCCTCTGCCGACATGCCGCCCGGGAGCCACCGGAGAGGGCGCCCCCACCATGCACATCACCGGCGCGGACACGTCGGTACCCAGGGAGTGAATTCGGTTGTCGACCGCCATCCTCACCGGCCAGCCGGTCCCCGGATCGTCGATCGAGTCCGACCTGCGATCCCTCGGGTTCGACCTCCGGACCGCGGCCCACGCCGCCGAGGCCGAGACCCTCCTCGCCGAGGTGCCGGGCGACGAACGGGTCGCCCTGGTCGACGCCCGCTTCGTGGGGCACGTGCACGCGCTGCGCCTCGGCCTCACCGACCCCCGCTTCCCGCTCGCCGGGATCCCCGGCGCCGTCACGGCCCAGCCCGCCGGACGCCAGGCCCTGACCCGGGCGATGGCCCGCGAGAACTCCGCGGTCGGCGGCACCACCGTGGTCGACAGCCTCGCCGACCGCATCCTCACCGCCCTCGACGCCGACGGCACCGGCGTGCACCGCCCCGAGCTGGGCAGCCTGGTCGCCGCCGTCCCCGCCGACCCGCAGGCCCGCAACGAGGCACGTCAGGCGGTGGCGGACGTCGACGACGAGGCCGTCCGCCTGAAGTCGGCCGTGAAGGCACGCGACGGCTTCTTCACCACCTACTGCATCAGCCCCTACTCCCGCTACCTCGCCCGCTGGTGCGCCCGCCGCGGCCTGACCCCGAACCAGGTCACCACCGCCTCGCTGATCACCGCGCTCATAGCGGCGGCCTGCGCGGCCACCGGTACCCGCGGCGGCTTCGTCGCGGCCGGCATCCTGCTGATCGCGTCCTTCGTGCTGGACTGCACCGACGGCCAGCTCGCCCGCTACTCCTTGCAGTACTCCACGCTCGGCGCCTGGCTGGACGCCACCTTCGACCGCGCCAAGGAGTACGCCTACTACGCCGGCCTCGCCCTCGGAGCGGCCCGCGGCGGGGACGACGTGTGGGCCCTCGCCCTCGGCGCCATGGTCCTGCAGACCTGCCGGCACGTCGTGGACTTCTCCTTCAACGAGGCCAACCACGACGCCACCGCCAACACCAGCCCCACCGCCGCCCTCTCCGACAAGCTCGACAGCGTCGGCTGGACGGTCTGGGTGCGGCGGATGATCGTCCTGCCCATCGGCGAGCGCTGGGCCATGATCGCCGTGCTCACGGCGGTCACCACCCCCCGCATCACCTTCTACGCACTGCTCATCGGCTGCGCCTTCGCCGCGACGTACACGACGGCGGGGCGGGTGCTGCGGTCTTTGACGCGGAAGGCACGGCGCACGGACCGGGCAGCCAAGGCGCTGGCGGACCTGACGGACTCCGGCCCGCTCGCGGAGCTGATTTCCAAGCTGCGCAGCCCCCGGGGCAAGATCCTTCCGTACGCGCCGGTCGTCGTTGCCGCGGTCGGCGCCACCCTCCTGCTGGTGAACACGGTTCGCCACGGAGCCGGGGGGGCGGTCATCACCGCCCCGTTCTACGTGGTGTTCGCCGGATGCGTGCTGATGCAGCCGCTCAAGGGCCCCCTCGACTGGCTGGTCCCCCCGATCTTCCGCGCCGCCGAGTACGGCACGGTCCTGGTCCTGGCGGCCAAGGCGGACGTGAACGGGGCCCTTCCCGCGGCCTTCGGGCTGGTGGCCGCGGTCGCCTACCATCACTACGACACGGTCTACCGCATCCGCGGCGACGCCGGAGCGCCCCCGGCCTGGCTGGTGCGCTCCATCGGAGGGCACGAAGGACGGACGCTGCTCGTCGCCGTCCTCGCCGCGCTGCTCACCGCCTCGCAGTTCAAGGTCGCGCTCACGGCACTGGCCGTGATCGTGGCCCTGGTGGTGCTCGTCGAGAGCATCCACTTCTGGGTCGCCGCCCACCAGGGTGGCGCACCCGCCGTACACGATGAAGGAGAACCCGCATGATCGGCCTCGTGCTTGCGGCCGGCGCCGGACGGCGTCTGCGCCCTTACACCGACAGCCTCCCCAAGGCACTGGTGCCGGTGGGCCCCGCGGGCATAGAAGGCGAACCCACGGTCCTCGACCTGACCCTCGGCAACTTCGCCGAGATCGGTCTCACCGAGGTCGCGATCATCGTCGGTTACCGCAAGGAGGCCGTGTACGCGCGCAAGGAGGCCCTGGAGCAGAAGTACGGCCTCAAGCTCACCCTCATCGACAACGACAAGGCCGAGGAGTGGAACAACGCGTACTCCCTGTGGTGCGGGCGTGACGCCCTCAAGGACGGCGTGATCCTCGCCAACGGCGACACCGTCCACCCGGTCTCCGTCGAGAAGACGCTGCTCGCCGCCCGCGGCGACGGCAAGAAGATCATCCTCGCCCTCGACACGGTCAAGGACCTCGCGGACGAGGAGATGAAGGTCGTCGTCGACCCCGAGAAGGGCATGACGAAGATCACCAAGCTGATGGACCCCGCCGAGGCCACCGGAGAGTACATCGGCGTCACGCTGATCGAGGGCGACGCCGCCCCCGAGCTGGCCGACGCCCTCAAGGCCGTGTGGGAGACCGACCCGCAGCAGTTCTACGAGCACGGCTACCAGGAACTGGTCAACCGCGGGTTCCGCATCGACGTGGCGCCGATCGGCGACGTCAAGTGGGTGGAGATCGACAACCACGACGATCTCGCCCGCGGACGGGAGATCGCGTGCCAGTACTGACCCGGCTCATCCCCTCGCCGCTCGTCGTCGACATCCGCCCGGGTGCCCTCGACGACCTGGCATGCGTCCTCGCCGACGAGCGCATCTCGCACTCCGGCCGTCTCGCCGTCGCCGTCAGCGGCGGCTCGGGCGCCAGGCTGCGTGAGCGCATTGCGCCGAGCATGCCCGGTGCCACCTGGTACGAGGTCGGCGGCGGCACCCTCGACGACGCGGTCCGGCTGGCGAGCGACATAAAGGCCGGCCACTTCGACGCGGTCGTCGGCCTGGGCGGCGGCAAGATCATCGACTGCGCCAAGTTCGCCGCGGCACGGGTCGGCCTGCCCCTGGTCGCCGTGCCGACGAACCTCGCGCACGACGGCCTGTGCTCGCCGGTGGCCACCCTCGACAACGACGCGGGCCGCGGCTCCTACGGTGTGCCGAACCCGATCGCGGTCGTCATCGACCTGGACGTCATCCGCGAGGCCCCGGCCCGATTCGTCCGGGCCGGCATCGGCGACGCGATCTCCAACATCAATGCCGTCGCGGACTGGGAGCTGTCCAACCGCGTCAACGGCGAGAAGATCGATGGTCTCGCCGCAGCCATGGCCCGCCAGGCGGGCGAGGCGGTCCTGCGCCACCCCGGCGGAGTCGGGGACAACGGATTCCTCCAGGTGCTCGCCGAGGCGCTGGTGCTCAGCGGCATCTCGATGTCGATCTCCGGCGACTCCCGCCCGGCCTCCGGCTCCTGCCACGAGATCCACCACGCCTTCGACCTGCTCTACCCCAAGCGGGCCGCCGCCCACGGCGAGCAGTGCGGTCTCGGCGCGGCCTTCGCGATGTGGTTGCGCGGTGCGCACGAGGAATCCGCGTACATGGCCGAGGTGCTGCGCCGGCACGGCCTGCCCGTGCTGCCCGACGAGATCGGCTTCACGACGGACGAGTTCGTCAAGGCCGTCGAGTTCGCCCCGGAGACCCGGCCCGGCCGCTACACCATCCTCGAACACCTCGACCTGAACACCGAACAGATCAAGGACATCTACGCCGACTATGTCAAGGCCATCGGTAGCTGAACTCCGCCCCGTCGTTCACCCCCCGGGGGTGAAGGACCGGCGCAGCGGTGAGCACTGGATGGGACGCCTCTACATGCGTGAGGTGTCCCTGCGGGTCGACCGTTACCTGGTCAACACCAGGGTCACGCCCAACCAGCTCACCTACCTGATGACCGTCTTCGGTGTGCTCGCGGCCCCGGCACTGCTCGTGCCGGGGATCGCGGGCGCCGTACTGGGCGTGGTGTGCGTCCAGATGTATCTGCTGCTGGACTGCGTCGACGGCGAGATCGCGCGCTGGAAGAAGCAGTACTCCCTCAACGGCGTCTACCTGGACCGGGTCGGCGCCTACCTCACCGACGCCGCGGTGCTCACCGGCTTCGGCCTGCGCGCCGCCGACGTGTGGGGCAGCGGCCGCATCGACTGGCTGTGGGCCTTCCTCGGCACCCTGGCCGCCCTCGGCGCCATCCTCATCAAGGCGGAGACCGACCTCGTCGGCGTCGCCCGGCACCAGGCCGGCAAGCCGCCGGTCAAGGAGGCCGCCGCCGAGATGCGCTCCTCCGGCATGGCGCTGGCCCGCAGGGCCGCCGCCGCCCTGAACTTCCACCGGCTGATCCTCGGCATCGAGGCGTCGCTGCTGATCCTGGCGCTGGCGATCGTCGACCAGGTCCGCGGCGACCTGTTCTTCTCCCGGCTCGGCGTCGCGGTGCTCGCCGGCATCGCGCTGGTGCAGACCCTGCTGCACCTGGTGTCCATCCTCGCCTCGAGCAGGCTGAAGTGAGCGGGATGAAGGTCGGCGCCGTCATCATCACCATGGGCAACCGGCCCGAGGAGCTGCGCGCCCTCCTCGACTCCGTCGCCAAGCAGGACGGCGACCGGGTCGAGGTGGTCGTGGTCGGCAACGGCTCGCCCGTTCCGGATGTCCCCGAGGGTGTCCGCACCATCGAGCTGCCCGAGAACCTCGGCATCCCCGGCGGCCGCAACGTCGGCATCGAGGCCTTCGGCCCCGCCGGCAGGGACGTCGACGTCCTGCTCTTCCTGGACGACGACGGACTGCTCGCGAGCCACGACACCGCCGAGCTGTGCCGCAAGGCGTTCGAGGCCGACCCGAAGCTCGGCATCGTGAGTTTCCGCATAGCCGACCCGGAGACCGGCGTCACCCAGCGCCGCCACGTCCCCCGCCTGCGCGCCGCCGACCCCATGCGCTCCTCGCGCGTGACCACCTTCCTCGGCGGCGCCAACGCCGTCCGCACCCGCGTCTTCGCCGACGTCGGCGGACTCCCGGACGAGTTCTTCTACGCCCACGAGGAAACCGACCTGGCATGGCGGGCCCTCGACGCGGGCTGGATGATCGACTACCGGTCCGACATGGTGCTCTATCACCCGACGACCGCTCCCTCGCGGCACGCGGTCTACCACCGCATGGTCGCCCGCAACCGCGTCTGGCTGGCCCGCCGCAACCTCCCCGCGCCGCTCGTCCCCGTCTACCTCGGTGTGTGGCTGCTACTCACCCTCCTGCGCCGCCCCTCCCGCAGGGCGCTGCGGGCCTGGTTCGGCGGATTCCGTGAGGGCTGGGCCACCTCGTGCGGCCCCCGCCGGCCCATGAAGTGGCGTACGGTGTGGCGGCTGACCCGGCTGGGCCGGCCCCCCGTCATCTGACAAGCTCGTATCCGGGAAAGCCCGGGAGCCCCGGGCCGTACCCTGGCCCCGGCTCATGCCGGACCCGGCACAGGCCGAGCATCTCGAAGACGAAAGTTTCCACTAGTGAGTGAGACAACGCACGACGCCACGGTCGCGGTGAGCGCGCCCGCGGCGCCCGACGAGGGCCTCACGGCGAGTGAACTCGCCGCCAAGCACGGGCTCACCGTGAGCGGCGCCCGGCCGACCCTCATCGAGTACGTCCGTCAGCTCTGGGACCGGCGGCACTTCATCCTCGCCTTCTCCCGGGCGAAGCTGACCGCCCAGTACAGCCAGGCCAAGCTCGGCCAGCTGTGGCAGGTGGCCACGCCGCTGCTCAACGCGGCCGTGTACTTCTTCATCTTCGGTCTGCTGCTGGGGGCCCGGGAAGGCATCCCGCACGAGATCTACGTGCCGTTCCTGGTGACGGGGGTGTTCGTCTTCACCTTCACGCAGAGCTCGGTCCTGGCGGGGGTGCGGGCCATCTCCGGCAACCTGGGACTGGTGCGCGCTTTGCACTTCCCGCGAGCCTCCCTGCCGATCTCGTTCGCGTTGCAGCAGCTCCAGCAGCTCCTGTTCTCGATGGTCGTGCTCGTCGTCATCATGCTGGCGTTCCGCAGCTTTCCCGACCTTTCCTGGTTGCTGGTGGCGCCTGTACTGATCCTGCAGTTCATCTTCAACACAGGCCTGGCGCTGATCTTCGCGCGCCTGGGCAGCAAGACGCCCGACCTGGCCCAGCTGATGCCTTTCGTGCTGCGCACCTGGATGTACGCGTCGGGTGTGATGTTCAGCATTCCGGCGATGCTCGCCAAACGGGATGTTCCGGGCTGGCTCACCGAGGCGCTGCAGTGGAACCCCGCCGCCGTCTACATGGACCTGGTCCGCTTCGCGATGATCGATGGGTACGACTCCTCGTACCTGCCCTCGCACGTATGGGCCATCGCGGTCACCTGGGCACTGCTGGCCGGGGTGATCGGCTTCGTGTTCTTCTGGAAGGCGGAGGAGAGGTACGGCCGTGGCTGAGCAGCAACAGGACGCACGCATCCCCACCGTCGTCGCGGACGACCTCCACATCGTCTACCGCGTCAACGGCTCCAAGACCGGCAAGGGCAGCGCCACCGCCGCCCTCAGCCGCATCATCAAGCGCGGCGAAGAGCGGGGCGTGCGCAAGGTGCACGCCGTGCGCGGCGTCTCCTTCGTGGCGTACCGCGGTGAGGCCATCGGCCTGATCGGCTCCAACGGCTCCGGCAAGTCGACCCTGCTGCGGGCCATCGCCGGCCTGCTCCCCGCCGAGCAGGGCAAGGTCTACACCGACGGCCAGCCTTCGCTGCTCGGTGTCAACGCGGCCCTGATGAACGACCTCACCGGCGAACGGAACGTCATATTGGGCGGGCTCGCCATGGGCATGTCCCGCGAGGAGATCAAGGAGCGCTACCAGGAGATCGTCGACTTCTCCGGCATCAACGAGAAGGGCGACTTCATCACCCTGCCCATGCGCACGTACTCCTCCGGCATGGCGGCCCGGCTCCGCTTCTCCATCGCCGCGGCCAAGGACCACGACGTCCTGATGATCGACGAGGCCCTGGCGACGGGCGACCGCAAGTTCCAGAAGCGTTCCGAGGACCGCATCCGGGAACTGCGCAAGGAAGCCGGCACGGTGTTCCTGGTCAGCCACAACAACAAGTCCATCCGCGACACCTGTGACCGCGTCCTGTGGCTGGAGCGCGGCGAGCTGCGCATGGACGGTCCCACCGACGAGGTGCTCAAGGAGTACGAGAAGTTCACGGGCAAGTAGCCCGGATTCGGACAGGGCCCCGACGGAACTGTTCCGGCGGGGCCCCGCGTCTGCAAAGGAAACGTCAACTCCGGCCCATCTCAGGAATCTTGGGGCCAATCGGTGTGTTCTCGTGATGTGCGGGACGCCCTGACGAACCGTGTCGCGTTGTACAACGTAAGCTGTACTGGTCCCGAAACACGGCAATCAGGGCGATAATGCGCGACACCGCTCGTCGGGCCACCGTGCGGACGGCTGGGCGGCGTGTCCGAAATAGTGCGTATTGGGTCGGCAGTGTAGAACGGGAGATGTGACGGCGATGGCTACGGAAACTCCCCAGCTCCACGCAGCACGTGCCGTCCCCTCGCCGGGCGGCCGGCGGTGACGGGAACCGGCACGGCGCTCCCCCTCGATCCGGAGCGCGGCACGCTCGACAAGGCCGCCGGCGAGAACTTCCCGGTGGCCCCCTTCTTCCTGCCCCGGGCCTGGCGCACCGACCTCATGGCCGTCTACGGCTTCGCCCGTCTGGTCGACGACATCGGTGACGGCGACCTGGCCCCCGGCGGCGCCGACGCCCGCCTGCTCGGTGTGTCCGCGCGGGAGGCCGGGGACCGGCTGGTCCTGCTGGACGCCGTCGAGGCCGACCTGCACCGCGTCTTCGACGCGACCCCGCGCCATCCCCTGCTGCGCCGCCTCCAGCCGACCGTGCGCCGTCGCTCGCTGACCCCCGAGCCGTTCCTCGGCCTGATCGCCGCCAACCGCCAGGACCAGTTGGTCAGCCGCTACGAGACCTACGACGACCTGCTCGCCTACTGCGAGCTCTCCGCCAATCCCGTCGGCCGCCTCGTCCTCGCCGTCACCGGTACCTCGACGCCCGAGCGGATCCGCCGCTCCGACATGATCTGCACGGCCCTCCAGATCGTCGAGCACCTCCAGGACGTCGCCGAGGACCTCGGCCGCGACCGCGTCTACCTGCCCGCAGCCGACATGAAACGCTTCCATGTCCAGGAAGCGGATCTCGCCACGAAATCCGCCGGTGCGTCGGTCCGTGCGCTGGTTGCGTACGAAGCGCAAAGGGCCCGGGACCTTCTGAATGAAGGCACCCCCCTGGTGGGTAGCGTCCACGGCAGGCTGAAACTGCTGCTCGCAGGGTTCGTGGCGGGGGGAAGGGCGGCACTCCACGCGATCGCCGCCACCGAATACGACGTACTTCCCGGTCCGCCCAAGCCCGGCAAGCTCCGGCTGCTGCGTGAGGTGGGCGTGACTCTGCGAGGAAAGGGGTGATCCGGACCGTGGCGTCGGAACCACACGCGTCCCCACCGGTACTCGCCGCCTACAGCTACTGCGAGGCCGTCACCGGACGGCAGGCCCGTAACTTCGCCTACGGCATCCGGCTGCTGCCGACGCCCCAGCGCCGCGCGATGTCGGCGCTGTACGCGTTCTCGCGGCGGGTCGACGACATCGGGGACGGCGCGCTCGCCCACGACGTCAAGACGGCCAGGCTGGAGGAGACCCGGGCGCTGCTCACCCGTATCCGCGAGGACGAGGTCGACGAGGACGACACCGACCCGGTCGCCGTCGCCCTCGCGCACGCGGCCGGGCACTTCCCGATCCCGCTCGGCGGTCTGGACGAGCTCATCGACGGCGTCCTGATGGACGTCCGCGGCGAGACCTACGAGACCTGGGACGACCTGAAGGTCTACTGCCGTTGCGTGGCGGGCGCCATCGGGCGTCTCTCGCTCGGCGTGTTCGGCACGGAACCGGGGGCGCGCGGAGTGGACCGCGCGCCGGAGTATGCCGACACGCTCGGGCTTGACGCAGGACGTCCAGCACTCGCGGGACGTCCAGGTCGTCGTCCCAGGCGTCGCGCAACCGGCCCCGCACGTCGTCGGGGATCGGCCGCGAGGGCTGCCGCGCCCAGCGGGCGACCGAGCCGCGCCAGCGGGCGAGGGTGAGGCGGGCGTCGTCGAGTCCGGCCGCCTCCAGCCGGACGGGGGTGCTGTGGTGCCGGGTGATCAGGGCGAGGCGCAGGACGGCGGGGGCGAAGTGGCCCGGCGGGCCGGGCTCCACTGACGCGACGGCGATCCGCACCCCGTCGGGTGCGGTCGCGTCCTCGGTGGTGACGTGGACGACCTGGGACTCGCCCAGACCGGCACCGACGTCGGGGCTGTCCTCGAAGGGGCGGATGCCGAGCGTCGTGGCGCCCGCGCGCAGCTCCGCCTGCCGACGGCCGCCGGTCAGCAGCGCCCACACCGGCGTGCCGCCGAGCTCCAGGGTCCGGACGAGCAGGTCGCCGACGAGCAGCACCCGCAGGTTCGTCGTGTCGGAGCCGGGTGCGTGTACCTCGACACGGGTCAGGCCCCGGCGGGCCGGGGCGGCGTCGACCGGCTCATGGGTTCGGGCGTCGATGATGCGCAGCACGAGGTGAGCGTAGGCGGGCCAGCGGGCACGCGCAGGCAGGTTCGGTGTTTTCCGGCCGCCGTGGCGGAATCGCCCCACCAATGGCGTGCCCGGCCGCTCCGGTCAGGCCAGCGTGCCCAGGAACCGCACATGAGGCCGGCTCTCCGGCCCTTCGCGGTTGACGGCGGCCCGCACCCCGTACACGCCGGCGATGAGCTCCGCCGTGAGCACGTCGCCCGGAGAGCCCGCGGCCACGACCCGCCCCGCGGACAGCACGACGACCCGGTCGCAGTACATCGCGGCGAGGTTGAGGTCGTGCAGGGCGACGACGGTGGTGACCGGCAGGCCCGTGACCAGAGCGAGGAGGTCGAGCTGGTGGTGGATGTCGAGGTGGTTGGTGGGCTCGTCGAGGAGGAGTTCGCGGGGTTCCTGGGCGAGCGCGCGGGCGATCTGCAGCCGCTGGCGTTCGCCGCCCGAGAGGGTGTGCCAGGGCTGTCCGGCCCGGCCGTCGAGGCCCGTGCGCTCCAGGGCGGCGCGCACCGCCCGCTCGTCGTCCGCGGACGCGGGCGTCCAGGCGCGGCGGTGCGGGACACGGCCCAGCCGTACGACGTCCTCGACCGTCAATTCAACCTGGGTGTCGGACTGTTGCTCGACCACGGCGAGGCGTCGGGCGACCGTGCGGCGGGGCAGGCCGCCCAGCGGTGTGCCGTCGAGGGTGACGACTCCGGAGGTCGGCGTGAGCAGCCCGGCCAGCAGCCGCAGCAGCGTGGACTTGCCGGAGCCGTTGGGTCCGAGGACGCCGACCGTGGAGCCGGTCTCCGGCGCGAGGGCGACGCCGTCCAGGATGAGACGCCCGTCTGCGCGGCGGCTGACCCGCTCGGCCCGCAACCCCGCCTCCGCCGACGCCCCCGCGCCGCTCATCGCACTCTCCTCGTCCGGTACAGCACCGCCACGAACGCCGGCACCCCGATCAGTGACGTCACGACCCCCACCGGGACCTC
>NZ_JBEXSH010000095.1:0-16706 GCF_040613555.1 Streptomyces sp. NPDC006265 | reverse complement strand
CATGGGTGCCGTCGTGTGCGCAGGCCATGGCCAGCAGCACGGCGGACAGGATGAGGCCGAGGACGTTCAGTTCGGTCAGCGCGTCCATGATCCGCCCTCCGCCCGTCGCTTCTGCCTGCGCCGCGCGTCCCGGAGCGCCACCGCCGTGCCGCCCATCCCTGCGACGAGGACCACCGCGCCCACGGCCACGTACGTGGCGAGGCGGGCGTTGCGTTCCTCGGCGGTTTCGCCGATCTGGAACTTGGCCGGGGTGGGGGCTTCCGGTTTACCCAGGCCTGCCTGGGGGTTGGGGGACTCTATGGGGTATTCGTCCTGTGTCAGGGCTCGTACGGGGTCGACCACTCCCCAGCCGACCAGACGGTCGTGGCCGGCGGTGGTGCGCTCCGCGGTCTGTTCGATCTGGGCGACGATCTGCCGGGCCGTCCAGTCGCGGTGTTTCGCCTTGATCAGCGCCGCGAGGCCGGCGACGTACGGCGCCGAGAAGCTCGTACCGTTGTCGGAGCAGTGGCCGCCCTTGGGGACGGTGGAGATCATGTCGACACCGGGGGCCGCGACGCCGACGAACTCGCCGGACTGGGAGAAGGCGGCGCGCTCGTTGTTGCGGTCCGAGGCGGCGACGGCCAGGACGCCCTCGTAGGAAGCCGGGTAGGTCTCCTTGACGTTGCCGCCGAGGCCGTCGTTGCCCGCCGATGCCACGACCACGATCTTCCGGGCCAGGGCCTGGTTGATCGCCAGCGCCAGATCGGACGTCGACTTCATCGGTTTCGTGGTGTCCTGGGAGATGTTGATGACGTCGGCCCCGGCCTGGACGGCGTAGCGGATCGCGGCGGTCAGGGTGCCGACGTCGCCGTTTCCCTCCGCGTCGTTCTGCTGGATCGGGATGATGGTCGCATCGGGGGCCAGGCCCACAAAGCCGGTGCCCTTGACGGGCCGGGCCGCGATGATGCCGGCGACCTTGGTGCCGTGGCCGACCGTGTCCGTGGTGCCGTTCTCCTTGCCCCGCTCGATCGGGTTGCCGTCGTCGTCCTCGAGGTTCTCGGGCAGGAAGTTGCGGCCGCTCTTCACGTCGACCGCGTCGGTGAGTTGGGGGTTGGTCACGTCGACGCCGGTGTCGATCACCGCCACCCGCATGTCCTTGCCCGTGGACTGGCTCCACAGCTCGTCCAGGAGGACGCGCTGCAGGGACCAGGGCCGCCCCGGGTACTTGCCGTTGGGGAACGCGCACTGATCCGAGTACGGGAGGTCGGCCGCCGCCGCGGGGGGTGCGAGGATGACGGGGGCGGTCGTGAGCACGGTCGCGGCCACCACTGTGGTCGCCGTCCGGAGGAGGGAGGGCACGTGTGGCATGTCCGGACCCCTCAGGAACCCTGCGGCTGGCGTGCCGCCGTCGTCGACAGGCGTGGGCCGGTGGGCAGGAACTCCGACCAGGCGACGGGGATCGGCGCGGGGTCGACGTCCTTGTAGCCGAGCCGGGTCCGGGCCTGTTGGGCCTCCTGCTGGGCCTGCTGACGGTCCTTGGCCGTCGTGCCGATGCCGGCGTCGTCCGCGCCGCTGTCGGCGTTGGACTGCAGGACGTAGCGCAGGCCGGTGTCGGTGACGAGGAAGACGGGGCCGGCCTTGGTCTCCCTGCCCTGGAACTGGCGGTAGAGCTGGCCGGAGCCGGGCGTGACGTAGGCGCTGGAGGAGCCGGTGGGGAGCTTGGCCGGGAAATCCGTGCCGGCCCAGGTGCTCAGGGTCGTGGTCCCCGAGCCGGAGTCGACGCCGCGCAGGACGTTGCAGACGGTGCCGCGGCTTCCTGCGGCGCCGGAGGCATCGTTGACGGGCTGGGGGTCTTCGGTCGGCCAGCGGTGCTCGGTGCCGAACGGCTTGCCGGGGACGATCGCACCCGGGCTCATGTCCTTTGCTTCGCCGGCCTGGCCGAGTGAGGCCAGGTCCTCGCTGAACAGCAGGAGTTGGGCGACGAAGGCCGAGACGGGGGCGACCCGGCCGGGCAACACCACGTAGTACTGATCGCTGTTGAGGTCGGACGCCTTGAGGACCATGCCGACCTTGTCGGTCTTGGCGTCCAGTTGGCCTGGGGCGTCGGCCGCGACACCGATCTGGTCGGGGATCCTCGGGAAGGAGATCGGGTCGCCGGTGTGCAGGGTCTCCAGCCACTCACGGGAGACCTTCTGCGGCTTGCGTCCGGAGCCGACGACGGCGCGCAGCAGCAGTTCGTTGCTCTTGTCGACGGGGTACGAGCGTCCGCTCGCGTCCACCACGTAGTGCTTCCCGTCCGGGGCCACTACGTAGAGCAGTTGCCCGCCCGTCAGTTTCTCGCCCTTGCCCTCGGTCGCTTTCACGTCACGGGAGGCGAGGACCAGGGCGGCCTTCTGGATGGACTCGCCGCCCGCGCTGGGGCGTTCGCAGACAGCCCAGCGCTTCTCGCCGCCCGCCTCGGACGCCGACGGGAGACGGTCGGGCGCGTACGGGATGCCGATGGTGGCTCCGTGGGGGATCTTGCCGTTGTCGAGGACGGACTCGGCGACGGTCACCACATCGCCCTGGCCTTCGTTGAGGAGCAGTTTCGCGGAGGCCATGTTGAGGACCGGGTGCAGCTGGACCTGTTTGCCGGTCTTCAGGACGACGTAGCGCGTGGTCGAGTCGCTGGCGACGATCACCTTGGCGTTGGGTTCGTCCCAGCCCTTGGGTGCGGTGGGCTTGAACATGCCCCAGGCCCCGAACACGGCCATGACGACCACACCCACGATGGCGCCGGGGACGACCGCGCGCAGTGGACGAGGCGCCCCCTCCTCCGAACCGTCGGGCGACGACTGCAGGAAGGCCGCGAGCATGCGGCGCTTCGCGAAGGTGTAGGCATTGAGCTGGTCGCGCCGAGATGCCATCTCTGCTTGTCTCTCCCCGTGTTCAGATGTGTAGCGCTCGCCTGGTGTGTCATGCCGACCGCCCCGGTGTCAGAGCGGCCCCCTACTATGCCTGGTATCCGCGGGGACTTGGGGAGCGGGTAGGGTGCCCGGGCCTTCAGGGCATGGTGCGGTGCTGAAACACCAGTAGCTGTCAGGAGAACGGGGGGATGGAGTGATGGCTTCCGGAACGCGCGCCCGGGCCCGTGACCGATCGCGGACACGGGGAGCTTCGGCCTCCGGGCAGGGACCGGCACAGCGGCCGGCCTCGCCGGGCGCGCTCCACTCCAGGGTGCGTTCGGGTCAGGTCGGGGCATTCCGGTTGCAACGCCTTGTCTTGTTCGAGGTCGCGGCGGCCGTCCTGCTCGTCGGATGGGTGATCGATCCCGTGGCCGTGGTGCCTGCGGCTGTCCTCGCCGGCTGTCTGGTGCTGCTCTCCTCCCTCCGTCGCCGCGGGCGTTCGCTGCCCGAGTGGCTGGCCACGGCTCAGGCGTTGCGTGCGCGGCAGCGGCGAGCCGCGAGTACGCCGATACCGGAGGGCACGGAGCCGGGCCTGGCGCCCGCGGTGGAGTGCGACCCGAGTCTGCGGACCTACACGTACAGCGGCCGCGACCGCCGACCCGTCGGAATCGTCGGCGACGGTACGTTCGTCACCGCGGTCCTGCATGTCGAGGCCGACGCCACCGCGCTGCGTGCCGAGCGGAACAAGCAGCCGTTGCCGCTCTCCCTGGTGCACGACGCCTTGGAGGTGGACGGTATCCGGCTTGAGTCGGCGCAGGTCGTGCTCCACACCCAGCCCGCGCCCGCGATCCATCTGCCCCGGCAGTCCGTGGCAGTCGCCAACTACGCCCCCTTGCAGGAGCAGACGGGCGCTCCGGCCGTACGCATCACATGGATCGCCTTGAAGCTCGATCCGGAACTGTGCGCGGAAGCGGTGGCCGCGCGCGGGGGCGGCCTGGTCGGAGCGCAGAAGTGCGTCGTGCGTGCCGCCGATCATCTCGCGAGCCGACTCACCGGATCCGGATTCCGGGCGACCCTCCTAGACGAGGAGCAGTTGACCTCGGCCATCGCCACGTCGGCCTGCGCCAACCCGCTGGTGACGGCGGAGGCCGGGCGGACGGACACGCGGGAGCGGCGGACCGAGGAGTCGGGTCGGAACTGGCGCTGCGACAACCGCAGACACACCACGTACTGGATCCATCGGTGGCCCGCCCTGGGTGGGGAGAGGGCGCCGTCGCTGCCGCAGCTCGTCGCTCTGGTAACCGCCGTCCCCACCCTCGCCACCACCTTCAGCCTCACGCTCAGGCGGGGGGAGCGGAAGAAGGTGTCCGTCTGCGGGCACCTGCGGGTGACCGGGCGCAGCGACGACGAACTCGTCGCCGCCCGCCGCGCGGTGCAGGCTGCGGCCCGGCACACGGGCATGGGGCTCGCCCGGCTCGACCGGGAACAGGTCCCCGGCATGCTCGCCACTCTGCCCCTCGGAGGTGCCCGGTGACGGCGACGACCCCGCCCGCAGGACAGGCGGCGGCCACCGGCCGGGGCGAGCCACAGACCTCTGCCCCCGAGCGGGCGCGTGAACTGCTGCGCCGCGGCTTCGGATTGACCGGCCCGAGACATCCTCGGCACTCCGTGGACGTCGACCAACTGGACACCCTCGCTCTTCCCGTCGCCGACGACGGCGTCGTCATCGGCGTGGACGCGGCAAACCGGCCCGCGGTGCTCGGTCTCAATCGGCCGCTGCCGTACGACGTCGTGCTCATCGGCGGGCTGTGGACCGTGCAGGTCATCGCGCTCAGGGCGGCGGCAACGGGGACGCGGGTCGCCGTGGAGACGGCGCGGGCGCAGGCCTGGATGCCGATGGTGCACGCCATGGGTGGCGGTCAGAACGGGATGGCCGTGTACGACGTCGGGCGGGTGCCGCCGCTGGGTGCCTCGGCCGGTACGCCGGTGCTGGTGGTACGTGACTGCGGGATGCGGCCACCTCGCGGTCGCGTGGCCTCGGGGCCTTGGCAGTCGGTTCTGACCCTGTTGCCGTACGTCAGCCCGGTCGCTCCGCGGCTCGTGCGGCAGGCGCGGCTGGTCGGAATTCAGAGGGTGTCGCCCGACGAGGCCACGGAACTGGGCCGAGCGATGGCGCTCACCCGGGCCGAAATGGACTCCCTGCCTGGCCTCTCCGACGGCCTCACCCTGTGGTGTACCAACCGCGATCGGCAATATGTGATGACACAGCCCACGGACGCGGAGACCGGGCTGTTGGGTACGCCACGTCGGATGGACTGACGGACCTGGCAGCGAAACCGTGCGTAGCGCCCGGTTTGCCAATATTGCGCCAGCAACTGCGTCCCATTTGGCCTGCTTTCCGAAGTCCAGCGTTGCTGTGGAGGAGCAGACGGGCCTGCCGGGGCGGGGCTTGTGGTGATTAGGCTGGGACGGGGCGCGCCGTCAGAACCCGTGGTAGGCGGTCGGCGCCCCAGGGGGAAGGCGGGGGAGCCTGTGGAGCGGACGACCTCGGACGACCTCTGACACGCCTCACACGACTTCGCACGACGTCGGACGACAAGCAAGGGTCGCCCCAGCACGGCATGAGGGTGCTGGACCACACCAGGAGGAACACTGTGAGCAGCGATCGGGACGGGATCCGCGGGGGCTGGGCGACACCCGGCGATGACCAGCCCGACGCGGAGTCCGCAGCAGAGGTGACGGGCGAGTTCACCATCGACTACGCGCCACCCGCCTGGTACACGCAGAACGCAGCGGGGAACTCGTCCTCGGGACAGGGGGCGGGGGCGTCCGAGGAGTCCGGTCCTTCGGGGGCTGCCGGAGGACCCGGGGGTTCCGGGGCGCCCGGAGGCTCCGGAATGCCGAAGGGGCCGGTGCCGCCGCTGCCCGGGCTGACTCCGCCGCCGCATGCCAATCCGTCCGGTGGGGCCTCGGCTTTCTCGGCGCAGAGTCCCCCTCAGGAACCGGCCTCGGCGTCGCAGCCGGCTCCGGCGCCCGGTGCGCCCTTCACGCCGCCCGCGCCGCCGCCCGCTCCGGGTGCTCCGTTCACGCCCCCGCCGCCCGCTCCGGGTGCGACCTTCACCCCGCCGGCCGCGGGAGGACCGACCGGTGTGCCCAGGCTGCCGATGGGGAGCGGTTTCGAGCCGCAGGCGTCGCAGCAGGCGCAGTCCGAGACGCCCCAGGCGGGTCCGGCCTCTCCCACAGCTGTGCCGAACATCCCCGTGGGCGGGTATCAGGCACAGTGGACGCCGCCGACTCCGCCGGAGACGGCCCCGGCTGGTCCTGCTCCAGAGGCGAACCCGGCTGCTCCTGAGGTGGCTCCTGCCGCTCCGCACGCTCCCGAGGCTCCGGCCACTTCTCCTGCCACTCCTCCCACCGCGTCCGGGACTCCCGAGGTTCCGGCTGTGGCTGCCGGTGCGGCAGAGCCGTCGGCCGGCGATCTGGACAGCGGCGCCACCATGCGCTTCTCCGCCGTCGCTTTGAAGCGGGAGATCGAGGAGCGGGCCGCCGCGGAGACGGTTTCCACGCCCGGCGTGCTCGGTACCCCCGACGCCGAGGGCGAGGATGACATCGAGGCGGACAAGGCCGCCGACGAGGCCGGCAGCGCTGTCCACGCGGATGACACGGAGGACCACGGCCCTGACGACGCGGAGGGCCACGACCCCGACACGGAGGCCGACGACGCCTCCGACGGGGTCTCGGAGCACGCGCTGGACGCGGACGCCTTCGCGGACGTGCCGTCGGCCGACGAGGCCGAGCCGGAGGGGGCGCGGCCGGAGGGCGAGGACGCGGCGCCCGTGGTGGTCGAACCGCCTGTCGTGGCAGCCGACGACAGCGAGTCCGAAGACGCCGTCATCCAGGACGGGGGGTCCGCCGACGACGCCCGTTCGGAAGAGACCGAGGACAAGGACGCCGAGGCGGAGAACGCCGCGGCCGAGGACGCCCCGTCGGAGGCCGACGAGCCCGACGATGTCCAGCCCGAGCCCGAGGATGCCGTACCGGCCGGGGACGAGCACCGGCGTGAGGACGCCGTGGCGGCTCCTGACGAGCCCGCCGACGTGCCCCCCGCCCACCTCGCGTCCTCGGGGAGCGAGCCGGGGGACGCCGTTCCGACCGTCCCGGCCCCCGAGGCTGCGCAGACCGCGCCGTCCGACTCGGTTCCCCCGCTCCCGCAGGGTGTGCCACCCCTGCCGCCGTCGTACCAGCCGGCGGCCCCGGCGCCTGTGAACCAGTGGCCCGTGCAGCCTCACCAGCAGCCCCAGCCGGAGGCTCGGCCCGCCGACACGAATATGCCTGCGCAGGGTCAGCCGCCGATGCCGCCGCAACCGTCGGTACCCGCCCAGCAGCCGCCGTTCCAGCCCCAGGCGCCGCAGCCCGCGCCCGCCGCGTGGAACCAGCCGGCCGCACCGACGCCTCCGAACCAGCCGCCCGCCCAGCCCGTACCTCAGCCCGGCGGCTACGGCTTCCCGCACCCCGGAGCTCAGCCCCCGGCCGCGCCGAATGCCCAGGGCGGCTATGGCTTCCCCCACCCCGGCGCCCCGGTCCCGGCCCCGGCCGCACAGCCTTCCCCCGCCCAGCAGCCGGGCGGCCCGCACGCGCCCCACGCGCAGGGCGGCTACGGCTTCCCGCAGCAGGGCGCACCCGCCCCGGCAGCCCAACAGCCCCCGGCCCAGCAGCCCGTCGCACCGCCCGCCCCCGCGCCGGCCCCGCAGGCCGGCTACGGATTCCCTCACCCGGCCACCCCTGACGCCCAGGGCGGCTACGGCTTCCCGCAGCCGGGCGCCCAGCAGCTCCAGCCCCACCCCGGCGTACCCCCGCAGGCCCAGTCGCAGCCCGAGGCCCAGCCGCCGCACGCCGGGCAGCCCGAGCAGCAGCCGGTTCAGCCCGGGCAGTCGGCCCAGCAGGGTTACCCCGGTCAGCCCCAGCAGCCCGTCGACCCCCGTACCGGTGCCGCCTGGCCGCAGCCCATGCAGCACGACCAGCGACAGCCGACCAACCCCGGGGCCGCGCCGCTCGGTTACACCGCTGCCGTGGAGCTGTCGTCCGACCGGCTGCTCAACAGCAAGAAGCAGAAGGCGAAGAGCAGTCGTCCGGCGGCCGGTGGCGGGCGGTTCAAGATCGGCGGCAAGAAGGAGGAGGCCGAGCGGCAGCGCAAGCTCGACCTGATCCGCACGCCCGTGCTGTCCTGCTACCGGATCGCCGTGATCAGCCTCAAGGGCGGTGTCGGCAAGACGACCACGACCACCGCGCTGGGCTCGACGCTCGCCACCGAGCGGCAGGACAAGATCCTCGCGATCGACGCCAACCCGGACGCGGGCACGCTCGGGCGCCGGGTGCGGCGGGAGACCGGGGCGACCATCCGTGACCTCGTCCAGGCGATCCCGTACCTCAACTCGTACATGGACATCCGGCGGTTCACGTCCCAGGCGCCCTCCGGCCTGGAGATCATCGCCAACGACGTCGACCCGGCCGTGTCCACGACCTTCAACGACGAGGACTACCGGCGCGCGATCGACGTGCTGGGCAAGCAGTATCCGGTGATCCTCACCGACTCCGGTACCGGTCTGCTGTACAGCGCCATGCGCGGCGTGCTGGACCTCGCCGACCAGCTCATCATCATCTCGACGCCGTCCGTGGACGGGGCGAGCAGTGCGAGCACCACGCTGGACTGGCTGTCCGCGCACGGGTACGCCGACCTCGTCTCACGGTCCATCACCGTCATCTCCGGGGTCCGCGAGACCGGCAAGATGATCAAGGTCGAGGACATCGTGACGCACTTCGAGACCCGTTGCCGGGGCGTTGTCGTCGTGCCCTTCGACGAGCACCTCGCCGCCGGTGCCGAGGTCGACCTCGACATGATGCGGCCGAAGGTGCGGGAGGCGTACTTCAACCTCACGGCGATGGTCGCCGAGGACTTCATCCGCCACCAGCAGGCGCACGGCCTGTGGACCTCCGACGGCAACCCGCCGCCGGTCGCGGCCCCGCCGATGCCCGGCCATGCCCAGCCCGGCCAGCCGTATGCCCAGCCCGGCCAGCCGGGCCAGCCGTACCTGCAGCCCGGCGACCCCCACGCCCGACCCGGACAGCCCTACGCCCAGCAGCCGGGGCAGCCTCCCTACCCCGGTCAGCAGCAGCCCGCTCCCGGCCAGCCGGGCGCGCACCCGCAGCAGCCCCAGCAACCGCAACAGGCGCAGCCGCAGCCGCAGCCCGGCCAGCCGTACCCCCAGCAGGGCCAGCCGTACCCCCAGCCGGGTCAGCCGTACCCGCAGCCCGGCGAGCCCTACGCCCAGCCCGGCGAGCCCTACGCCCAACCGGGTCAGCCCCTGGTCCAGCCCGGTCAGCCCTACCCGCAGGCCGCGGCCCAGCCGCCCTACCCGCAAGCCGGACAGCCGGAGCAGCCCGGTCAGCACGCCGGGCAGCCGGCGGCCCACCCCGGACAGCCGTACCCGCAGCCGGGACAGCCGTACGCGCAGCCCGGTCAGCCCCCGGCCGCTCCCCCGCAGCCGGGCTACGGCTACCCCCAGCCCGGTCAACCGGGTCAGCCCGGCCACCCGGCCCAGCCCGACGGGCAGACCCCGCCGCCCCCGCCTCCGACGCAGTAATCGCCTCACCCGATCGGCCCCTTTCGAGGGGCCGATCCCCGTTGGCCCACGCCGTTCCGACTCGGCGCGGGCCTCGGCGCGTTCAGGGGCGGAATTCCGTTGCCAGGCCCTGGCCAGGGGCGCGTCAGTGGTCTCGACCAATGGGTGCGAAAAGCTCGCCAATTCGTTATTTCCGCAGGCCACAAGGGGTGAACGCGCCGTTGACGGGTGGAGAGGGCGCTGGTACACACACATCACGCATCTGACAGCTGATCAACCCGTCCTTCCCGTCCGAGCGATGACGCGAGGTCCGACCATGGGCACGAACGATCAGAAACGCCGCCTCCCGCACGGCCTCCGGCTCGTCGCCCTGGCCGGGGCCGCCGCGCTCACCCTCACCGCCGGTCTCGCGACCCCGCTCGGCCCGGCACCCCAGCAGGCCCGGGCGGCCGACGACGGCAAGAAGGTGCTGACCGTCGCCGTGGCGCAGAGCGTGGACTCGCTCAGCCCGTTCCTCGCGGTCCGGCTGCTCAGCACGAGCATCCACCGGCTCATGTACGAGTACCTGACCAACTACGACCCCAAGGACAACCACGCCATCCCGGGCCTGGCCACCAAGTGGGAGCCGTCGCCGGACAAGCTGACCTGGACGTACACGATCCGCGCCAACTCCAAGTGGTCGGACGGGCAACGGGCCACCGCCGAGGACGCGGCGTGGACCTTCAACAAGATGATGACCGACACCGGCGCGGCCACGGCGAACGGCAGCTACGTCGGCAACTTCCGGAAAGTGACGGCCCCGAGCCCCACCGAGCTGGTCATCGAGCTGAAGAAGCCGCAGGCCACGATGGCCGCGCTGGACGTGCCGATCGTACCGAAGCACGTGTGGGAGAAGGTGTCCGACTTCTCCGAGTTCAACAATGACAAGAGCTTCCCCGTCGTGGGGAACGGGCCCTTCGTGCTGAGCGGCTACAAGGCCGACAGCTATGTCCGACTCAAGGCCAACAAGGACTTCTGGCGCGGGTCGCCGAAGTTCGACGAGCTGGTCTTCCGCTACTACAAGGACCAGGACGCCGCCGTGTCGGCGCTGCGCAAGGGCGAGGTGTCCTTCGTCGCCGGGTCCCCGTCCCTGACGCCCGCTCAGGCGGAGTCGTTGAGGGGCGCGGACGACATCCAGGTGAACGACGCCCCCGGCCGCCGCTTCTACGCCCTCGCCACCAACCCCGGAGCGAAGGCGAAGAACGGCAAGAAGTTCGGCGACGGCCACCCCTCCCTGCTGGACCAGCGGGTGCGCAACGCGCTGTTCCGGGCCGTCGACCGCGAGGCCATCATCGACAAGGTGTTCCGGGGCCACGCCGTCGAGGGAGAGGGCTACATCCCGCCGCGCTTCCAGGACTACTTCTGGAAGCCGTCCGCGGACCGGAAGCTGGCGTACGACCCGGCCGAGGCGGCCCGGCTGCTCGACCAGGCGGGGTACAAGAAGAACGGCGACGGCAAACGCGTCGGCAAGGACGGCAAGCCGATCACCTACCGCGTGCTGTGCCACGCCACCGACCCGAACGACAAGGCGGTCGGCAAGTACCTCCAGGAGTGGTGGGGCACGCTCGGCATCGGCGTCCGGCTCAACTGCCTGGACAACGTGACCGACCCGTGGCTGGCCGGCACGTACGACCTGGCGTTCGACGGCTGGTCGGTCAATCCCGACCCCGACTTCGTGCTGTCCATCCACACCTGCGGGGCGCTCCCGGCGACCCCCGAGGAGACGGGCGCGACGGACAACTTCATCTGCGACAAGAAGTACGACGAGCTCTACGCCCGGCAGCTCACCGAGTACGATCCCGCCAAACGGGCGGACATCGTCAAGCAGATGGAGTCGCGGCTGTACGACCTCGGGTACATGAACGTCATGGCGTATCCGAACGCGGTCGAGGCCTTCCGGACGGACCAGATCAAGTCGATCACGACCATGCCGGCGAAGGCGGGCAACATCTACGGGCAGGACGGCTACTGGAGCTGGTGGTCGGCGGTGCCCGCGGACTCCGGCGGGTCCTCGGACAACGCGTTGTCGACGGGGGTCGTGGTCGGGATCGTCGCGGGTGTCGTGATCCTCGGCGGGCTCGGCGCCTTCGCGGCGATGCGGCGGCGGGCCACCGCCGAGGAACGCGAGTAGGGCGGCGAGCGGGTACTCATGACCGCTGACGCGACCCCCGCGCTGGTCGAGGACAAGCAGAGGACGGCCGGGCCGCGGGTACGCAAGAGCTCCGCGTACCCGCGGTACCTGGTGGGCAAGGTGGCCGGTGCCGCCGTCTCACTGCTGGCCGTGCTCGTGACCAGCTTCTTCCTCTTCCGGCTGATCCCCGGCGACCCGGTGAAGACCATGACGGGCGGCCGTCAGGTGTCGGCGGAGCAGCTGGCCGCCTACCGCGAGGAGTTCGGGCTCGACCTGCCGCTGTGGCGGCAGTTCACGGACTACTGCGGCAAGGCCCTCACGGGCGACTTCGGGACGTCGTACCAGTTCCGCGCCCCCGTCGTCGACAAGATCACCGAGGCGCTGCCGAACACCCTGCTGCTCACCGGGACCGCGTTCGTCCTCTACACGGCGCTGGGCATCCTCCTCGGCACCCGGTCGGCGTGGCGGCACGGCAGGCTCGGCGACCGCGTCAACACGGGTCTCGCGCTGACGCTGTACTCCATCCCGTCCTTCTGGCTGGGGCTGCTGCTGATCATCGTGCTGTCGGTGGGTATCGGCCCGCTGCCCGGCATGTTCCCGACCGGCGGCATGGAGTCGGGCGGCAAGGAGGGCTTCGCGTACGTCCTCGACGTGGCGCACCATCTGGTGCTGCCGGTGGTGACGCTGGTGGCCGTGGAGTACGGGCAGACGCTGCTGGTCACGCGGTCGGCGCTGCTGGACGAGATGGGCAGCGACTATCTGACGACCGCGCGGGCCAAGGGGCTGCGCGACGACCTCGTCCGTCGTCGGCACGCCGTGCCGAACGCGCTGCTGCCGACCGTGACGCTGATCTTCATCAACCTCGGCCGGACGGTGGCGGGTGTGATCCTCGTGGAGACGGTGTTCTCCTGGCCCGGCCTCGGCGGACTGTTCTACCAGGCGCTGAGCGTGCCCGATCTGCCGCTCGTGCAGGGGCTGTTCTTTGTGTTCGCCGCCGCGGTGATCCTGATGAACACCCTCGCCGACCTGGTCTATCCGCTGCTGGACCCCCGGGTGGCCCGATGACGACGACCGAGAGGGCCCCCAGCCCTCGCGCCCTGGCCCGGCAGCGGCGCCGGGCCTCCGTCGCCCGCTTCTGCCGGCAGTACCGCTCCGAACGGGCGGGGCTGTACGGCCTGACGGTGCTCGCGCTGTGCGCGCTGCTGGCGCTGTTCGCACCGCTGTTCGTCGGCTCCGACGTGAGCAGCGTGACCGACGCCCCGGGGCGCCCGATGCAGAGCCCGAGTGCCGAGTTCCCGCTCGGCACCGACCAGTTCGGGCGCGACCTGCTGGGCCTGGTGATCTGGGGCTCGCGGGTGTCGCTGCTGGTCGGGCTGCTCGCCGCCGTGCTGTCGGTGGCGATCGGCACCCTGATCGGGGTGACGGCGGGGCACTTCGAGGGCTGGTACGCGACGGTGATGATGCGGATCACCGACTGGTTCCTGGTCATGCCGACGCTGGTGCTCGCGATCGCCCTGGCGACCGTGATGTCCCGCTCGCTGACCACGACCGTCGTGGCGATCGGCGTCACCACCTGGCCGACCACGGCCCGGCTGGTGCGCGCTCAGACCCTCGCCGTGGAGACCCGCCCGTACATCGAGCGGGCGCAGGCGCTCGGCGGCGGCCACTGGCACATCATGTCCCGGCACGTCCTGCCCAATGTGATGCCGCTGGTACTGGCCCAGACGACCCTCATCATCTCCTCGGCCATCCTCGCGGAGGCGACGCTCGCCTTCCTCGGCCTGGGCGACCCCACCGTCGTGTCGTGGGGCGGACTGCTCCAGGACGCGCGCGAGGCGGGCGCGGTCAGTGCCGGGGACTGGTGGTACCTGGTGCCGCCGGGCATCGCCATCGCCGTGGTGGCGCTGGCGTTCACGCTGTGCGGCCGGGCCGTGGAGTCCGTCCTCAACCCCAGGCTGGGGGTGTCGCGTTGACTCTGCTCGACGTCAGGAACCTGACCGTGACGTACGCGGGCGGGGCGGCCGCCGTGCGCGGGGTGGACCTGCGCCTGGACGCGGGACAAAAGCTCGGCCTCGCCGGGGAGTCCGGCTGTGGCAAGTCCACGCTGGCGCTGGCCCTGCTGCGGCTGCTGCCGGCGGGAGCGCGGATCACCGGGGAGGTGCTCCTGGACGGCGAGGACGTGCTGGCCATGAAGTGGGGCCGGGTCCGGGCGGTCCGCTGGGCCGGGGCCTCCCTCGTCTTCCAGGGCGCGATGCACTCCCTCAACGCCGTGCACCGCGTCGGCGACCAGATCGCCGAGCCGATCCTGCTGCACCGGAAGGCCACGGCGGCCGGGGCGAAGAAGAGGGCCGGTGAGCTGCTGGAGCAGGTCGGTCTGCCGGCAGCCCGCGCGGACGCCTACCCGCACGAACTGTCAGGCGGCCAGCGCCAGCGCGTCATGATCGCCATGGCCCTGGCCTGCGGCCCGCGGCTCATCATCGCGGACGAGCCGACGACCGCGCTCGATGTGATGATCCAGGCCCAGATCCTCCGGCTCATCGAGCAGTTGGTCGCGGACCAGGACCTCGGCCTGATCATGATCAGCCACGATCTCGCCGTCCTCGCCGACACCTGCGACCGGCTCGCGGTGATGTACGCGGGCCGGGTGGTCGAGGAGGGCCCGGCCCGGCAGGTGTACGAGGACGCCCGGCACCCCTACGCCCGGGCTCTGTCGGCCGCCTTCCCGCGCATCGGCGACCCGGCGTCCCGGTTCGCCCCGCAGGGACTGGCGGGCGACCCGCCGGACCCGGCGGCGCTGCCGTCGGGGTGCACGTTCCATCCGCGCTGCCCGGTGGCGCTGGAGTCGTGCCCCGAGGAGGACCCGGTGCTGCGGACGGCGGGGCCGGAGCGGCGGGCCGCGTGTGTGCTGGTCGGGCCGCCCGGAGCGGGAGCGGAAACCGCCGAAGAGCGGGCGACGGCCAACCCGGAGGCCGCCCCGGCCGTCGCACCGGAGGCACCTGGGAACAGCTCGGCCGACGAACCGGAGGCCCTTGAGAAAGCGAGGCCCGGCACGCCATGACCCTCTCCCCCACGGCCCCCGAGGTCACCACGGCCCCCCTGCTCAGCGCCCAGGGCCTCCACGTCACCTTCCCCGGCCGGCACGGCGGTCCTCGGGCCCGCGCGGTGGACGGCGTCGACCTCGACATCCGCCGAGGCGAGATCGTCGCCCTGGTCGGCGAGTCCGGCTGCGGCAAGACGACCCTGGCCCGCGGCCTGCTCGGGCTGGTCGAGCCGACGGCGGGCCGGGTCACCTTCGACGGCCGCCCGCTGGACTACTCCGGCCGCTCGCTCAAGGCCTACCGCAAACGCGTCCAGCTGGTCCTCCAGGACCCGAGCGGCTCGCTCAACCCCCGCCACACGGTGTACGACGCGGTCGCCGAGGGCCTTCGCATCCACGGATACGGGGGCGACGAACGCACTGCGGTCGCCGATGCCCTGTCCCGGGCCGGCCTGCGCCCCCCGGAGCGCTTCTTCCTGCGCTACCCGCACGAACTGTCCGGCGGGCAGCGCCAGCGGGTCGTCATCGCCGGGGCACTCGTCCTGGAACCCGAACTCCTCGTCGCCGACGAGCCGGTGGCGTCCCTCGACGCCTCGGTACGCGGCGAGATCCTCGCCCTGCTGCTGCGGCTGCGCACCGAACTGGGCCTGTCCGCGCTGGTGGTCACGCACGACCTGGGCCTGGCGTGGAACATCGCCGACCGGGTCGCCGTGATGTACCTGGGCCGGATCGTGGAGACGGGTGCGGTGGAGCAGGTCCTCACGGCACCCCGGCATCCCTACACGCAGGCGCTGCTGTCCGTCCTCCCGGAGGCCCCGGGAGACCCGGTGATCCTCACGGGCGAGCCCCCGGACCCGTCGCGTGTGCCGCCGGGGTGCCGCTTCCACGCCCGCTGCCAGGTGCTGGCGAGCGGTGAGGCGGAACGGGCGGGCGTCGCGGGCGCGTGCTGCGGTCAGGATCCGGAGATCCTCGACGGCGGCGGCACGGCACAGGTGGCATGCCACTGGGCGACGCGCTGAAGCGCGGCCGAGCGGGGCGCCCCGGGTGGCGCGTCGCCCGGCTAGGCGTGAGGCTCCCCGGCGTGGGCGAGGGCGCTGGGCGTCCGGCAGCCGACGATCGCCGGGGCCTCCTGGACGAGCGTGTCGTCGGTGAGTGCTTCCACCATGAACAGCGCGAAGTCCACCCGGCGCGTCAGGTTGCCGGCCAGGACCGGGTCGCCGACATGCCGGCTCCACACGGGCAGGCCCTGGCTCTCGCCCTCCTCCAGGCTGCTGCCGCGCACCACGGTCCACCGGGTGTCGCTGGCGAAGACCCGCCGGCAGGCCTCGACCTGGTCGTCGATCTCGACGGCGCGGACGAGCTTGCCCAGTACGGCGGCGATCCGGACGCCCAGGGTGAACATCCGTGAGTACGTGTCCTTGCCGTCGCGTGTGATGTGCCAGCCGCAGGAGAAGACCAGGCGCGCGCCCGGCCGTGCGTGGTCGAGCACCGCCTGCGCCGTGCCCGACGCGTACTGCCGTACACCCCACGGCACCAGGACCGTCAGTACCCCGTCGCACCCGGCGACCGCCCGCCGGATCACCTCCGGGTCGTTCGTGTCTCCGGGAACGACGGTGATCCGGCCTTCGAACGCGGCCAGCTTCGGCACGCTGCGCTCCCGGCACACCCCGACCACCTCGTAGCCGCGCTCCAGCGCGTGCCCGACCATGTACTGCCCGAGCTTCCCCGAAGCACCGATGATGCAGACCTTCTTCACGCGATCCGTGTCCATGGCACAGCCCCTTCGCCGGAATGTCTACCTTATGTTGTAAGGCAAGCTAGCCTTATGCTGTAAGGCGGTCAAGGGGAGCGCACGAGGGAAGCGAGAAGGAGGGCCTGGATGCCCGAGGGAAACAAGGGCCGACGGAGGGGGTCGGCGCGCACTCCGCTCAGTCGCGAGCGCGTGATCCGCACGGCGGTGGCCGTGGCGGACGAGAAGGGGGCGAACGCGCTCACCATGCGGGCCATCGCCGAAC
>NZ_JBEXSH010000094.1:0-16737 GCF_040613555.1 Streptomyces sp. NPDC006265 | reverse complement strand
GGATCCAGATCGTCAAGGCCGTTCTGCTGCTCGGCGGCACCATCGCGCTGACGGTGCTCGTCCTGGTGCGCTTCCACGGCGACGTGGACCGGCTGCTGCTCACGGCGGCCGAGCGCAGCGGGCACGGCGAGGCGTTTCTGGCGCCGGGGCTGAAGTACGGCGGGGACTGGACGGCCCGCTTCGACTTCATCAGTCTGGGGCTGGCGCTGGTGCTGGGTACGGCGGGGCTGCCGCATATCCTGTCCCGCTTCTACACGGTGCCCACCGCGCGCGCCGCCCGCCGCTCGGTCGTCTGGGCCGTCGGGCTCATCGGCGGCTTCTACCTCATGACGATCGTGCTCGGGTTCGGCGCGGCCGCCATCCTGGGGCCCGACGCGGTACGAGGGTCGAACGCGTCCGGAAACACGGCGGTTCCGCTGCTGGCACTCGACCTGGGCGGCGGGGCGGGTTCCACCGGGGGGACGGTTCTCTTCGCGATCGTCGCCGCGGTCGCCTTCGCCACGATCCTCGCCGTGGTCGCCGGAATCACGCTCGCGTCCTCCGCGTCCGTTGCCCACGACCTGTACGCCTCCCTGCGGCGCCGGGGCGGGAAGCCGCGCAGCGAGGTGGCCGTGGCCCGTGTCGCGGCCGTCGGCGTCGGCGTGGTGGCGATCGCGCTCGGTCTGCTGGCGCGGGACCTCAACGTGGCGTTCCTGGTCGGCCTGGCCTTCGCCGTTGCCGCGTCGGCGAACCTGCCGGTGCTGCTCTACTCGCTGTTCTGGCGCGGCTTCACCACCCGGGGCGCCGTGTGGGCCGTCTACGGCGGTCTTATCCCGGCCGTGGTGCTCGTGGTGCTGTCCCCGGTCGTCTCGGGAAGCCCCGACTCACTCTTCCCGGGCATCGACCTCCAGTACTTCCCGCTGCAGAACCCGGGGCTGGTCTCGATCCCTCTGGGCTTCCTCGCGGGCTGGCTGGGCACGGTCACTTCGACGGAGGTCGCGGACGAGGCCAAGCACGCGGAGACCGAGGTGCGCTCGCTGACGGGTGCAGGGGCGGCGTAGGGCGTGCCGTCGGCCTCGACAGGAGGGTGACCGGCACCAGTTCGTGGAGGGACCGGCAGGGTGTCGCCTAGCCGCGGGTCGCCCACACGTATCGGTGTTCCGGGCGGCCTGCGTCGCCGTACTTGAGGGTGAGTCTGGCCCGTCCCGTGCGTTCCAGGAGCTTCAGATAGCGCTGGGCGGTCTGACGGCTCACCCCGGTCCGCTCGGCGATCTCCTGGGCGGACAGGGGCCCGCCCGCGTTCATGAGGGACTGGCGGACCAGCTCGGCGGTGGTGGGGGAGTGCCCCTTGGGCAGGTCGGGTTCCGACGGCGCCGAGAGCGCCCCGAAGATGCGGTCCACCTCGGCCTGCTCGGCCTCTCCACCGCCGTCGAGGGTGCGGCGCAGCTCGGCGTACGCCTCCAGCTTGGAGCGCAGGCCGGGGAAGGCGAACGGCTTGACCAGGTACTGCAGCGCGCCGTGCCGCATCGCGGCCTGCACGGTGGAGACGTCCCGCGCGGCCGTGACCATGATCACGTCGGTCTGGTCGCCGCGCCGCCGCATCGCCTGTACGACCGCCAGCCCTGTCGCGTCCGGCAGATAGTGGTCCAGGAGTACCAGGTCCAGCCGCGGCAGCGTCTCCAGTCGGTGCAGCGCTTCCGCGGCGCTGTGGGCCACGCCGGCGACGTGGAAGCCCGGCACCTTCTCGACGTAGGCGGCGTTGACCCGCGCGACCCTCATGTCGTCGTCCACGACCAGGACCTCGATCATCACGACTTCTCCTCGGTGCTCTGCGGAGCCGACGGTACGGTCAGGACCGCCGGCTCCGGGCCCGGCTCGGCCAGCGCCTCCGGCAGGACGACGGTGAACTCCGCGCCCCCGCCGTGTGCCTCGCCGACGGTCACCCCGCCGCCCTGCCGCTCCGCGAGCCTGCGCACCAGGGAGAGTCCGATACCCCGCTCGCGGTGAGCCGGCGGCTTCTTCGTAGACCATCCCGTGGTGAAGATCAACTCGCGGTGCTCCGGCGGGATCCCGGGCCCCGTGTCGCGCACCCTGAGGATCGCCGTACGTCCCTCCGCGCGCAGTTCGACCTCCACGCGCGCATGCGGTGTGCCGGCGACGGCGTCAAGGGCGTTGTCGACCAGGTTCCCGACGACGGTGACGAGCCCCTGCGGGTCGACCAGCCGGTCGGGCAGCCGGGTCCGGTCCGACACCCACAGGGCGACGCCCCGCTCGGCGGCGACGGTCGCCTTGCCGACCAGCAGGGCGGCGAGGAGCGGGTCCTCGATCCGCTCCGTGACCTGTTCCGCGGTGGCGCGGTGGTCGCCGACGACCTCGCCGACGAACTCGATGGCGTCGTCGTACATCTCCAGTTCGAGCAGTCCCAGAAGCGTGTGCATGCGGTTGGCGTGCTCGTGGTCCTGGGCGCGCAGGGCGTCGATCAGACCGTGGGTGGAGTCCAGTTCGCGGCCCAGCTGCTCCAGCTCGGTGCGGTCGCGCAGGGTGGCGACGGCGCCGCCGTCGTCGGTGGGCATGCGGTTGGCGACCAGCACCCGCTGCCCGCGCACGGTGAGCAGATCCGTCCCCGTCACGCGTCCGGCCAGCACATCGGCCGTACGGCCCGCGCCGAGCGCCTCGTCGGGGGAGCGGCCCACCACCGTCTCCCCGATGCCCAGCAGGCGCTGTGCCTCGTCGTTCACGAGGCGGATGCGGCCGGTGCAGTCCAGGGCGACGACGCCCTCCCGGATGCCGTGCAGCATCGCCTCGCGTTCGGACAGCAGCGCCGCGATGTCCGAGAAGGCCAAGTCCCTGGTCTGCCGCTGAACCCGCCGGGAGATGAGCCACGCGGCCAGCGCTCCTACGGCCAGGGCGCCGCCGGCATACGCGAGCAGCCCCGGGATCGCGTGGATCAGGCGGGCCCGGACGCTGTCGTAGGCGATGCCGACGGAGACCGCGCCGACGACCGTGCCGTCGCTGTCGCGCAGCGGCACCTTGCCCCGGGCGGAGCGGCCCAGGGTGCCGCTGTCGATCTCCATGACCTCCTTGCCGGCCAGGGCCTGGCCGGGGTCGGTGGAGACGATGCCGCCGATCTGTTTGGGGTCCGTGTGGGACCAGCGCACGCCCCGCCAGTCCATCACCACGATGTACTCGGCCTTGGTGGCCTTCCGGATCCGCTCCGCCTCCCGCTGCACCGGGCCGTTCGGCGACGGCGGCGTCTGACTCACGTCCCGTGCGAGCTCCGGCTGCTGCGCGGTCGTCTGCGCGATCGCGAGCGCGCGGCGCATCGCCTGGTCGTCCAGCTGGTTGCTGAGGGGCGCGAGGAACAGCCCGGTCGCGAGCACCGCGACTCCCGCGGCGATCGCCACCTGCATCAGCAGCACCTGCGAGAACACCCGCCGGGGCAGGCCGAGGCGCAGGCGGCGTGCGGGGGGAGTGGGGCTCATACCCAAGACGGTACGTGCGGCCGGCTGCCTGCCCTAGACGGGTGTGGCGTGGATCTCCAGATCAATGTGTGCGGAGCCGCAGCATCAAGGCACGAGAGCCGGCAGCGTCAATGGACGAAGGGGGCGGAGTCCATGCTTGACGGGCGGCATCAATGCCCGACCGGGGCATCCATACCGGAGGGCCGCCGCTGTCCGTGCGAGCCGAACGGTCAGCCGGCCAGCGCCGCCGCCATCCTCACCTCGCGCACCGCCACCACGTCCATCCGCGCGGGTGAACCGAGGACGGACGTCCCGCAGCTCTCGGGACGGGCCGGCAGTCCCGCGCCCTGGGCCACCTCGACCTGCCAGCGGCGCCTGTCGGTGTGGGCGACGGTCACCTCCCAGCGCGAGGCCGAGCCGACCGTCCGGACGACGCTCAGCGCCTCCGCGGTGTGTTCACCCATCCTGGTGCGCACGGCGAGCTCGGCCACCTGACCGGGCCGTTCCCACGCGGAGCTGCCCCGGCACCCCTCCACGACGATCCGCCCCTCCCGGGCGCCGTGCAGGACCTCCTTGAGGGAGTGGGCCTCCGCCCGGCCGTACGCGTATCCGTACGGCAGCACGAGCACCGTGGGGGAGAAGCGGTGACCACCCAGATGGGTGACCTCCCAGACGTCATCGACCCCGGACGTCGCCAGCTCGGCCGCGAGGGGCCTGCCGAGGAGTGCGCAGCAGCGGTCGCGCTTGCCGTTGGTGCAGACGAGGGCGAGCGGGTCACCGTCGTGGGGCCGGCCGCCGAGCAGCGTGTCGAACGTTTGGTGGTCGCCACGGCCGAGTGAGGGGAAGTCGAGGCCGAGCAGCTGTCCGGGGTCCGATGCAGAGGCGCTGTGCAGCCACACGTTTCCCGGGACGACGTGCGCGACGTACACCCGTCGCGCGGCGGGCATGCGGCGGTCCGCGTGGCGTCCGGGGCGGCGGATGAGCGCGATCCGTACGCCCGTGTCCTTGGCCGCGGCCTCCAGGGCACGTCCAAGGGCGGGGTCCAGGTGGCTCGAAGTGAGCGCCTTGGCACCCCACGGGCCGGGCTGTTCGATCAACAGCCAGGTCTTCGCGGTGGCCGCGGTTCCCGAAACGGGCTCGTCGAAGTCCCGGGAGACGCTTGAACACGTACTCACAGAGGTGAGCCTAACCTGACTTCGGCCGCGGCGAATTTCGGCCCTGCCCCGCGCTACACCGGCAGTGGTTGCGGAGGCTTCGGACCTGCGTAGAGACCGCTCGGGCGCATGCGCAGCGGGCGTTCGCCGTACTCCTCCAGGGCGTGCGCGATCCAGCCCGCCGTGCGGGCCACGGCGAAGATCGTCTCGCCCGCGGTCGGGGCCATGCCGCAGGACACCGTGAAGACGGCGAGCGCCAGGTCCACGTTGGCGTGCAGCGGGGCGTGCCGGGCGGTGGTCTCGACGATGTCACGGGCGGCGAGGAGAGCGGGCTCCGCGCGCGGGATCCGCTCCAGGAGGGAGAACAGGGCACGTGCGCGTGGGTCCTCGCCGGGGTAGAGCCGGTGGCCGAGGCCCGGGACGCGGCGGCCGGCGCGCAGTTCGTCCGCGATCACCGGTGCCGCGTCGCCCTGTTCGAGCACGTCCTGCAGCAGCCGGTGGGCGAGCCCGCTGGCCGCGCCGTGCAGTGGGCCCTCGATGACGCCGAGCCCGGCGGAGACCGCCGCGTAGGGGTGGGCACGGGCCGAGGCGGCGACGCGCACCGCGAGGGTGGAGGCGGCCAGGTCGTGGTCGACGAGGAGGGCGAGGGCGGCGTCCAGGGCGCGCAGGGACGCCTCGTCGGGGTCCTTGCGCACCGAGAGCCGGGTCCACAGGCGGTGGGCCATGGGGCCGTCGTCACGGCGGTGGTGTCCCGCCGGAGGCAGCGCGGCGACGAGCGTGGGGATGAGGGTGCGCGCGGTGCCGAGGACGGCGTCCTCGGACAGGTCGAACCGCAGTGGGTCGGCCGTCGCGGCGGCGACCGTCGCGACCCGCAGCAGGTCGGCGGGCGCGGCGTGTTCGGGCAGTGCCTCGACGGCGCGGCGGGCGACGGAGACGAAGGCGGCGGGCGCGGTGAACGTGCTGCCCGGGAGCATCCGGCCCGTCCAGAGCCATTCGGCGACCTCCTCGTAGGTGTGCCGGTTGGCCAGGTCGACCGCGTCGACACCGCGGAAGAAGTAGCGGTCGCTCTCGATGAGCGTGAGGCGGGTGCGGACGGACAGCTCGCCACCGGAATTGCCCCCGCCGGAGCCGCCCGAGCCGGAACCGCTCGAGCCGTCCCGCCTGTTGCGCCGGGCGAGCGTCTCGACCTCCCCGGCGTCGAAGGTGCTGCCCCGGCCACCGCTCACCCGTCGGCTGCTGAGCTGGCCGCGGCTCACGTACGCGTACACGGTCTCCGGCTTCACTCCGAGCCGCTCGGCGGCCTCCTTGGTGCTCAACCGCCGTTCCGCGTCCATGGGGGCGGGCTCTTGATCGCGCATGGGGGTCACCGTATCCGTCCACCGGCCCATTGACTGATGTATTGATTCAATCAATATTGACAGTCCTGAGTCAACCATGGACAGTCGAATCAAGTCCAGGGAGGAAGTCATGTCCGTCAACAGGTCAGCAGCCACTCTTCTCGAAGCGCCTCGAGGGCTCGCCGGTGTCGTCGTCACCGACACCCGGATCGGTGACGTCCGCGGTCAGGAGGGCTTCTACCACTACCGGCAGTATTCGGCCGTCGACCTCGCGCGAACCCGCGGCTTCGAGGACGTCTGGCATCTCCTCGTACACGGTGAACTGCCGGACGCCGCGCAGAGCGCGGCCTTCGCGGCCGAGACCGCCGCGCTGCGGCGGCTGTCCGACGAGGTGCGCGCGGCACTGCCTGCCATCGCCGCGGCCGGCGGGCGTTCCGGTCCCCTGGCGGGGATGCGTACGGCCCTCTCGCTGCTGGGCGCGGCGAAGGGGTTCCGGCCCGTGTACGACGTCGACGCCGACCGGCGTCGGCAGGACACCATCGAGGCGGCCGCGGCCGTGCCCACGCTGCTCGCCGCGCTGCATCGGCTGGGCAAGGGGCTGGAGCCGGTGGAGCCGCGCGAGGACCTGTCCTGTGCGGCGAACTACCTGTACATGCTGACCGGTTCGGTGCCCACCGAGACGCACGCGCGGGCGATCGAGCAGTACCTGATCTCAACCATTGACCACGGATTCAATGCATCAACCTTCACGGCTCGCGTCATCGCGTCGACGGGCGCGGACGTGGCGGCCTGCCTCGCCGGGGCGGTGGCGGCACTGTCGGGGCCGCTGCACGGGGGTGCGCCCAGTCGAGCGCTGGACACCCTGGATGCGATCGGCGCCCCGGACCGTATCGACTCCTGGGTGCGTCAGCGGGTGCTCGCCGGTGAGCGCATCATGGGCTTCGGGCACGCGATCTACCGCACGGAGGACCCCCGGTCCCGGATGCTGCGCGAGGTCGCCCAGGGGTTCGGCGGACCGCGGGTGGACTTCGCCGTCGAGGTCGAGCGTCACATCGAGGCGATCCTGGCGGAGCTGAAGCCCGGCCGGGAACTCCACACCAACGTCGAGTACTACGCGGGCGTGGTCATGGAACTCTGCGGCCTGCCCCGCGAGATGTTCACCCCGACCTTCGCCGCCGGGCGCGTGGTGGGCTGGAGTGCCAACATCCTCGAGCAGGCGGAGGACACGAAGATCATCAGGCCGGTGGCGCGGTACGTGGGGCCGGAGGCGCCGGCGCCGTTGCCCGCCTGAGCGAAGGTGCCGCAGAGCGCGAAGGCTTGGCACCGGAAGGTGCCGGGCCTTCGCCTCGGGCCGGTGGGTGAGCGACGGGATCAGGCGTCGGGAATGTCGCCCTTGGCATCGATGAGGGTTCTGCGCGAGACCACGACGATGCGCTCGTAGTCGGCCCTGGACGCGTCGGAGGGGAGCTTCCCGTCCAGTTCTTCGGTGAGGTCCGTGCCGATCACAGCGAACCTGCCGTCGGACAGCTCGAAGATATCGGGGCAATTGGCACCAGTCGCACTGCCCCGGGCGCTGGGAGGGGTGCCAATCCGACGGATGATGTGGCTCACTGTTCTTGCGTTCCTTTTGATCTCGAGGCGTGGTGCGCACTGCGCCTGCGGTGCGATGCGGCCCTGTGGGGCCGCGGCCTCGACAACCGGGCGGCGTGGAGCGGCGGTGGTCGACCCGGTTCGCGGGATGCGCAGTAGTCAACCTTGTTGGCACCTGGGGAAACGCGCCGGTTTATGAGTTCGTTACCGCCCAGCCGTGTGATCCCTTCCGGAGAGTGATCCGCGAGGTGCGGTGCTTACGGCCGGGGCGTGGAACTACTCGCCAGGCGGATCCCCGACGACCCACCACTCGTCGATGTCCGCCTCCTCCAGCTGCACGAGCAGATCGTCGACCATGCGGCCCAGCCCGGCCTCGTCGGAGGTGTCGACGAGGGTCGCCCGGTGCGGGCGGCTGGCGTACCAGTACTCCCTGAAGAGGGGGTTCTGCAGCATGCTCCGGGCGAAGCCGAAGAACTCCTCTCTGGTCACGTTGCCCATGCGGTAGTAGCACAGGGCGTTGGTGTAGAGGGCGTTGGCGAAGAGGAACTGGCGCTGCTTCCTCGGGGAGGCGGTTCCGTCGTAGGCGTCGAGCACCTCGGCCAGTTCCGGATCGTCCATCGCCTTGCTCAGCAACTCCCAGTGCAGACGCTGCTGGTGCGCGAAGTTGGTCCGGCGCTCGGACTGCGCGGCCTCCTCCAGGTGTTCGATCCGGGCGCGCAATGCGTGGAACGCGGGCCACTGCAGGGCCAGGGCGACGGCGGCACCGGCCGCCAGGCCCATCCCGGCCGAGGCGGTGGCCCGCAGTCCTCGAAACCCAAATTTCTGTGTGGTCATGTCAACCCCCGGTTCAGGCGGCCGTCCGCCGGTCGTCGGGGTGCGGGTCGACTGGAGGGGACCGGCGAGCGGTGGGCGGCGCTTGCCGTCTCCCAGAGTGCCGAGCGGCTCTGATCGGCGGGGAGGCAGAGAGGAGGCGCACGGAGGGAAGCGAGGGTCGCACAAACCGGCGCCATGCCCAACGTCTGCCCCGCGAGTGCTGCTAACAATCGTTCACTTCGGCGTGGATCTCACGGCTCGTATCCTGGGGCGGCATCCCCATTTCCCACGTGTGCCGGGAACGCGAGCCGGTGCACGCGTCGGCGCGAGAGAGGTCGCACGGTGAGCCAGCCGAGTCCGAAACCGCAGCAGATCCCGGTCGTCGTCCTGGCCGGATTCCTCGGCTCGGGGAAGACCACCCTGCTCAATCACCTCCTGCACCGCAGCGGCGGCAGCCGTATCGGCGCTCTCGTCAACGACTTCGGGGCGATCGAGATCGACGCGATGGCCGTGGCGGGAGCGCTCGGCGACTCGACGGTCTCGCTCGGCAACGGCTGCCTGTGCTGCGCCGTCGACGCGAGCGAACTGGACCAGTATCTGGAGCGGCTCGCGGAGCCCACCCTCGGCATCGACGTCATCGTCATCGAGGCCAGCGGTCTCGCCGAACCGCAGGAACTCGTGCGGATGCTGCTGGCCAGCGAGCATCCGGGGGTGGTGTACGGCGGGCTCGTCGAGGTCGTCGACGCCGCCGAGTTCGACGACACCCGGGCCAGACACCCCGAGATCGACCGGCATCTCGCACTGGCCGACCTCGTGGTGGTCAACAAGCTCGACCGGGCAGCGGACGGCGAACGCGTCCTCGGCCTGGTCCGGACCCTCGTCGACGGCGTCGCCGTCGTCCCGGCCACCTACGGCCGGATCGACCCCGAGTTCCTCTTCGACTGCCGACCGAGCGAGGAGCGCATCGGGCAGCTGTCCTTCGACGACCTGCACCAAGGCGACCTGCACCAAGACGACCTGCACCAAGACGACCTGCACGAAGGCGGCCGGCAGAAAGGCGACCTGCACGAAGGCGGCTTGCAGAAAGGCGACCTGCACGTAGGCGGCCTCCACGAAGAGAGCCTCCACGAGGGCGGCCTCAATGGAGAGGGCCTCGACGAAGGCGCCCCCCGCCACAACCCGCACGATCACACCGGTCACCTGCACGCCGCCTACGACAGCCTGTCGTTCGTCTCCCCGGGCCCCCTCGACCCGCGCCGGCTGATGACGTTCCTCGACAGCCGCCCGGAGGGGCTGTACCGGATCAAGGGTTACGTCGACTTCGGGCCGTACGACGTCCGCAACCGCTACGCCGTCCATGCCGTCGGACGGTTCCTGCGCTTCTACCCGGAGCCCTGGCCGGCCGGAGGCGAACGCCTCACCCAGCTGGTCCTCATCGGCTCGGGGATCGACACCGCCGCGCTCGAAAAGGAGCTGGAGGCGTCCAGGAGCGACGCCCCACACGCCGACGAGCACGGCATGTGGGGCGTCCTGCGCTACGTACGCGACCCCGAGGAGGACGGCGCGGACCCGGCCTAGACCGGCCCGGCCACCACCGCCACCGTCTTCGCCAGGGACACCCCCGAGCCGTCGCGGCGCGGGTCGATCTCCGGGAGGTCGGCCGGGGTGCCGTTCTTCTGCGCGGCGAGCGCGGGGACGGGGCCCGCCCAGGCCAGGGACAGGCAGTCCTCGCCCTTCAGGAACCGCTGGCAGCGAACACCGCCGGTGGCGCGGCCCTTGCGCGGGTACTGGTCGAACGGGGTCAGCTTGGCCGTCGTCTGGACGGAGTCGTCCAGCGTGCCCCGCGAGCCCGCGACGGTGAAGACGACGGCGTCCACGGCCGGGTCCACCGCCGTGAAGGAGATGACCTTCGCGCCCTCGGTGAGCTTGATGCCGGCCACACCGCCGGCCGGGCGGCCCTGCGGGCGGACCTGGGACGCCTGGAAACGCAGCAGCTGCGCGTCGTCGGTGACGAAGACCAGGTCCTCCTCGCCGGTGCGCAGCTCGACCGCGCCGACGATCCGGTCGTCCTCCTTGAGAGTGATCACCTCGAGCTCGTCCTTGTTGACCGGATAGTCCGGCACCACGCGCTTGACGACGCCCTGGGCCGTGCCGAGCGCGAGGCCCGGCGACGACTCGTCGAGCGTGGTCAGGCAGACCACCGTCTCGTCGTCCTCCAGGGAGACGAACTCCGCCAGCGGCGCGCCCCCGGCGAGGTTCGCTGCCGACAGCGACTCCGGCAGCTGGGGCAGGTCGACCACGTTCAGCCGCAGCAGCCGGCCCGCCGAGGTGACCGCGCCCACCTCACCGCGGGCGGTGGCCGGCACCGCCGAGACGATCACGTCGTGCTTCACGCGCTTGGCGCCGGGCTCCTCCGTGAAGGGCTCGCCGTTCGCCGTGCGGGCCAGCAGCCCCGTGGAGGACAGCAGTACCCGGCACGGGTCGTCGGCCACCTGGAGCGGCACGGTCGCGACCGGGGCACCGCCCGACTCCAACAGCACCGTACGCCGGTCGGTGCCGAACTTCTTGGCGACGTTGGCCAGTTCGGAGGAGACCAGCTTGCGCAGCTCGGAGTCCGAGTCGAGGATCCGGGTCAGCTCCTCGATCTCCGCGGTGAGCCGGTCCTTCTCCGACTCCAGCTCGATGCGGTCGTACTTGGTCAGACGGCGCAGCGGCGTGTCGAGGATGTACTGCGTCTGCACCTCGCTCAGCGAGAACTGCTCCATCAGGCGCTGCTTGGCCTGCGCGGAGTTCTCGCTGGAGCGGATCAGGCGGATGACCTCGTCGATGTCCAGCAGGGCCGTCAGCAGACCCTCGACCAGGTGCAGCCGGTCGCGCTTCTTGGAGCGGCGGAACTCCGAGCGCCGCCGTACGACGTTGAAGCGGTGGTCGAGGTAGACCTCCAGGAGCTCCTTCAGGCCCAGCGTGAGCGGCTGGCCGTCCACCAGCGCCACGTTGTTGATGCCGAAGGACTCCTCCATCGGCGTCAGCTTGTAGAGCTGCTCCAGGACCGCCTCCGGCACGAAGCCGTTCTTGATCTCGATGACCAGGCGCAGGCCGTGCTCGCGGTCGGTGAGGTCCTTGACGTCGGCGATGCCCTGGAGCTTCTTGGAACCGACCAGGTCCTTGATCTTGGCGATGACCTTCTCGGGGCCGACCGTGAAGGGCAGCTCTGTGACGACGAGGCCCTTGCGGCGGGCCGTCACGGGCTCCACCGACACCGTCGCCCGGATCTTGAACGTGCCGCGGCCGGACTCGTACGCGTCCCGGATGCCGGCCAGGCCGACGATGCGGCCGCCCGTGGGCAGGTCGGGGCCCGGGACGTGCTTCATCAGGGCGTCGAGATCGGCGTTCGGGAACCTGATCAGGTGGCGGGCGGCGGCGATGACCTCGCGCAGGTTGTGCGGCGCCATGTTCGTGGCCATACCGACTGCGATGCCCGAGGCGCCGTTGACCAGGAGGTTCGGGAATGCGGCGGGCAGAGCCACCGGTTCCTGCTCCTGGCCGTCGTAGTTGGGGTTGAAGTCGACGGTGTCCTCGTCGATCGACTCCGTCATCAGGCTCGTCGCCTCGGCCATCCGGCACTCGGTGTACCGCATGGCGGCCGGCGGGTCGTCGTTGCCCAGCGAGCCGAAGTTGCCGTGGCCGTCGACCAGGGGGACTCGCATCGAGAAGGGCTGGGCCATGCGCACCAGGGCGTCGTAGATCGACGCGTCGCCGTGCGGGTGCAGCTTGCCCATCACCTCGCCGACGACCCGGGCGCACTTGACGTACCCGCGCTCGGGGCGCAGGCCCATCTCGCTCATCTGGTAGACGATGCGGCGGTGCACCGGCTTGAGGCCGTCGCGTGCGTCCGGCAGGGCGCGGGAGTAGATGACCGAGTACGCGTACTCGAGGAAGGAGCCCTGCATCTCGTCGACGACGTCGATGTCGAGGATCCGCTCCTCGAACGAGTCGTCGGGCGGCGGGGTCTTCGTGCTGCGGCGGGCCATCGCTGCCGGCTCCTCCTGTTGCTGGTCGCTTGCCTACGGGGGCGTTCATGTCGGTGCGAGACGTCGAGCGTGCTCGGGCCCTTCGGGCCTTCGCGTGCTCGCCACCGACCGCCTTTGCGGCTCGCTCGTGCTGCTGCGATCCGGATCTGATGCCGACCATTGTGGACCGCCGCACTGACAACCGGGACCAGGACCCTGCCCGAGGCGTCTCTCGTGCTCTCGGGCCCAGGTCGCCGCCGGGAACTTCACCAGGGCTCCGCACGCTTGCATACAGTGGCAGGACCGGCAGGAATCCGCGGTCTGAACAACCGCTCAGCGATCGAAGGGACGTACATGCCCATGGGTCACACGGCCACAGCCCAGGCAGGCTCCGGGGGCCTGACAGCGACCGAGCACCGCCTGGCCAACGGCCTGCGCGTGGTGCTCTCCGAGGACCACCTGACCCCGGTCGCGGCGGTGTGCCTCTGGTACGACGTCGGCTCACGCCACGAAGTCAAGGGGCGTACCGGCCTGGCTCACCTTTTCGAGCACCTCATGTTCCAGGGGTCTGCGCAGGTCAAGGGCAACGGCCACTTCGAGTTCGTCCAGGGCGCGGGTGGCTCGCTGAACGGCACGACCAGTTTCGAGCGGACCAACTACTTCGAGACCATGCCCACCCACCAGCTTGAGCTCGCCCTCTGGCTGGAGGCCGACCGCATGGGCTCGCTGCTGGCCGCGCTCGACGACGAGTCGATGGAGAACCAGCGGGACGTCGTCAAGAACGAGCGCCGCCAGCGCTACGACAACGTCCCCTACGGCACCGCCTTCGAGAAGCTGACCGCCCTCGCCTACCCGGAGGGCCACCCCTACCACCACACCCCGATCGGCTCGATGGCCGACCTGGACGCGGCGACCCTGGAGGACGCGCGCGCCTTCTTCCGCACCTACTACGCGCCGAACAACGCCGTGCTCTCCGTGGTCGGCGACATCGACCCGGAGCGGACGCTCGCCTGGGTCGAGAAGTACTTCGGCTCCATCCCCGGTCACGACGGCAAGCCCGCCCCGCGCGAGGGGTCGCTGCCGGAGACCATCGGCGAGCAGCTGCGCGAGGTCGTCGAGGAGGAGGTCCCGGCCCGCGCCCTGATGGCCGCCTACCGGCTGCCGCACGACGGCACGCGCGCGTGCGACGCGGCCGATCTGGCCCTCACCGTCCTCGGCGGCGGCGAGTCCTCCCGCCTCTACAACCGGCTCGTGCGCCGGGACCGTACGGCGGTGGCGGCCGGCTTCGGCCTGCTGCGGCTCGCCGGTGCGCCCTCCCTGGGGTGGCTGGACGTGAAGACGTCCGGCGACGTGGAGGTTCCGGTCATCGAGACCGCCATCGACGAGGAGCTCGCCCGGTTCGCCGAGGAGGGCCCCACGCCCGAGGAGATGGAGCGCGCCCAGGCCCAGTTGGAGCGCGAGTGGCTGGACCGGCTCGGCACGGTCGCCGGCCGCGCCGACGAACTGTGCCGGTACGCCGTGCTCTTCGGAGACCCGCAGCTCGCCCTGACCGCCGTCCAGCGCGTGCTGGAGATCACCGCGGAGGAGGTCCAGGAGGTCGCCGAGGCCCGCCTGCGACCCGACAACCGCGCGGTGCTCGTCTACGAGCCCGTCGCCGGCGAGACCGGCGACGCGGAGACCGCCGAGGACGCCGGCACCACCGACGACACCGCAGCCGCGGCCACCGACGAGAACGAGGAGGCGGCCAAGTGACCGAGCTCGCCACGATGGACTTCCACCCCCGGCCGCAGGCGGGCGACGCCCGGCCCTGGGCCTTCCCGGCCCCCGAGCGCGGCACGCTGGACAACGGCCTGACGGTGCTGCGCTGCCATCGCCCCGGCCAGCAGGTCGTCGCCGTGGAGGTGCTGCTGGACGCCCCCCTGGAGGCGGAGCCGGCCGGACTCGACGGTGTGGCCACGATCATGGCCCGGGCCTTCTCCGAGGGCACCGACAAGCACTCCGCCGAGGACTTCGCCGCGGAACTGGAGCGCGCCGGTGCCACCCTCGACGCGCATGCGGACCACCCCGGCGTCCGGCTCAGCCTGGAGGTGCCGGCCTCCCGGCTCGCCAAGGGGCTGGGCCTGGTCGCCGACGCCCTGAGGGCGCCCGCCTTCGCCGACAGCGAGGTCGAGCGGCTGGTCAACAACCGCCTCGACGAGATCCCGCACGAGTTGGCCAACCCCTCCCGCCGCGGGGCCAAGGAGCTCTCCAAGGAGCTGTTCCCGGCGGACGCGCGCATGTCGCGGCCCCGGCAGGGCAGCGAGGAGACCGTCGCCGCCATCGACTCCGCGGCCGTGCGCGCCTTCTACGAGAAGCACGTCCGCCCCGCCACGGCCACCGTCGTGGTCGTCGGCGACCTCACCGGCATCGACCTGGACGCCCTGCTCGGGGACACGCTGGGCGCCTGGACGGGCTTCTCGGCCGAGCCGCGTCCCGTGCCGCCCGTGACCGCCGACGACACCGGCCGGGTCGTCATCGTGGACCGCCCGGGCGCCGTCCAGACGCAGCTGCTGATCGGCCGGATCGGGCCGGACCGGCACGATCGCGTGTGGCCCGCGCAGGTGCTCGGCACGTACTGCCTCGGCGGCACCCTCACCTCGCGCCTGGACCGCGTCCTGCGCGAGGAGAAGGGCTACACCTACGGCGTACGGGCGTTCGGCCAGGTCCTCAGGTCCGCCCCGGACGGCACGGGTGCCGCGATGCTCGCCATCAGCGGTTCGGTCGACACGCCCAACACCGGCCCCGCCCTGCAGGACCTCTGGACGGTGCTGCGTACCCTCGCCGCCGAGGGGCTGACCGACGCCGAGCGGGACGTCGCCGTGCAGAACCTGGTGGGTGTGGCGCCGCTGAAGTACGAGACGGCGGCGGCCGTGGCGAGCACGCTGGCCGACCAGGTCGAGCAGCACCTGCCCGACGACTACCAGGCCACGCTGTACCGGCAGCTCGCCGCGACCGGCACCGTGGAGGCCACCGCGGCGGCCGTGAGCGCCTTCCCGGTGGACCGTCTGGTGACCGTCCTCGTCGGTGACGCGGCGCAGATCAAGGCACCTGTCGAGGCCCTCGGCATCGGCGAAGTCACCGTCGTCGCCGCCGAGTAACGACACGCGAGCGCAGGGGCCCTGGTTGTCTTCAAAGGCACCAGGGCCCCTTTATGCCCGAATTGGGATGGGAGTTGCCTGTCTGCCCTGTGGGATGCGCTACAAAAGCCGGGATTCGTTTGGGAATTGAAAGTGGCGCCGCTTAGCGTCATCCGGGCTGTTCGTCAGGCAGTGCGCCGCACCCGCGGCACCGGACAGTCATCGCCGAGTCCCCGTACGGCGCGAGCCAGGGGAGCCGGGGACCCATCGCAGTCCCTGGGGTGAATCGGGCGCCCGCGCGAGTCGCGAGGGAGTCCGTAGGAGACCTTCCTGCTCCGAACCCGTCAGCTAACCCGGTAGGCGAGAGGGAAGGAAAGGACCAGCCATCACATGGCGTTCACTCGCGCCACCGGGAAGCACCGTCGTCCCAGCAGGATGCAGCGCTCCACCGCCCGCGCGGCAGGCGTCGCGGCCCTCGCCACCACCGGCGTGATCGGCACCGTGGCGGCCCCCGCCGCCTTCGCCGCCGAACCCAGCGCCGAGCAGACCGGCCTCACCCCGGTCGTCACCATGGGCGACACCGCGGCCCAGCAGATCGACGCCCAGGCCCTCGCGCAGCAGCACGCCGCCGATGAGGCCGCCGCCAAGCAGAAGGCCGAGGAGGCCGCCCGCAAGCGGGCCGCCCAGCTGGCCGAGAGGGCCAAGGAGGCGGCCGAGAAGGCCCACGAGGCCAAGGAGCGTGCCGCCCGCGAGGCCGAGCGCAAGCGCCTCAACACCTTCGTGGCCCCGATCTCCGGCTCGTACGTCTCCACCGGCTACCAGGCCAGCAGCGGCCTGTGGTCCTCCGGCAGCCACACCGGTGTCGACTTCCACGCCGCCAGCGGCACCTCCGTCCACGCCGTCGGCGCGGGCACCGTCGTCGAGGCCGGCTGGGGCGGCTCCTACGGCAACCAGATCGTGATCAAGATGAACGACGGGACGTACACCCAGTACGGCCACCTGTCCTCCATCGGCGTCTCGGTGGGCCAGCAGGTCACCCCCGGTCAGCAGATCGGCCTGTCCGGTGCGACCGGCAACGTCACCGGCCCTCACCTGCACTTCGAGGCCCGCACCAGCCCCGAGTACGGCTCGGACATCGACCCGGTCGCCTACCTCCGCTCGCACGGCGTGGGTGTCTGACCGGAACCTCTCCGCTCTCCCCGAAAGCCCCGGCTCCCCGAGCCGGGGCTTTCGGCGTTTACGGTCGCCCACTGTCCAAAATATATCCATGGATTGTC
>NZ_JBEXSH010000093.1:0-16803 GCF_040613555.1 Streptomyces sp. NPDC006265 | reverse complement strand
TCCCCCCCCAGACCCTCCGCGCCCAATATCGCGACGGCCCCCGCGGTTCGGGGTGGGGCCCTTCGACGTGTCTCAGCCCTCGTTGTCCTGGTTTTTGTCCACAGCGGGTGCTTCCGGGGCTCCCCAGATGGCATCGGCGATCTTCCGGGCCACATCCTTGAGCATGGCGTCCGGCACGTGGAGGTAGCGCGCCCGCATGCTCGCGGAGGTGCCCGGCTCCCAACCCATGATCTGATCGATGACGCGGTCCGGGACACCGAGCAGCATGAGCACGGTGGCGGCCGTGTGGCGGGCGTCGTGCAGCCGAGCGTTCCGGACCCCCGCGTCTCCCAGCAGCCGCTTCCAGTCGTGATAGTCCGTGTTCGGACTGAGGGGGCCGCCCAGCGGCTTGGTGAACACGTAGTCCGACTCGACCCACAGGTCGCCGGCCGCCTTGCGCTCGCGCTCTTGCGTCTCGGCGTGTGCGCGCAGCATGGCGACCAGCGGGCCCGGCAGGGGCACGGCGCGGCGGCCGGCGCGGGATTTGGTGTTCTTAGTCTCACGCCGGACCTGGACCTTGTCCGGGCAGTACCCCGCCTTCCGGCCGCACGGTGAGGATTCCGGGCACCCGTGCTCGTACCTGGGGCGCAGACGGTTCCGGCGCAGTTTCAAGTACTCGTTGGCGAGGTCGACGTCAGACCAGCGCAATCCCAGCGTCTCGCCCTGCCGCAATCCGAGCGCCAGTGCCAGCATCCAGCGGGCACTGTTCCGACGCTTATTAGCTTCGAGCAGCAGGCACTGAACCTCTTCCACGGAGTAGGGCTCTACCTCGGATTCGTCCTCTTCCATCCGTGGTGGCTTCGCCAGCGCGGCGGCGTTCTTCGCCGCGTAGCCGCGCCGTACGGCCTCCCCCAACGCGGTCCGGGCGGTGCGGTGCGCCTGGTGAGCCGTACCGGCCTTGCGCTCCCCGTTCGCCTGCATGCGGCGGTACAGGCTTTCCAGGTGCTCGGGCTGCAAGCGGTCAAGGCGATGCTTGCCGACGCCGGGCACGAGGTGCACGCGAACGGCCACCTCGTAGCCGTCGTACGTGTTCTCGCTCACCGTCGGCTTGGCGATGTTCTCCACCCAGTGCTGAAGCCACTTCTCAACCGTCCACGCCTTGCCCGGCTGCTGCGCCGAACCCGCGTCGCGCTGCTTCTCCAGCTTCTTGACTTCCTCAACCAGGTCATCGCGCGTCTTGCGCGTGATGTGTCGGCGGTAGGGCTCCCCATTGTCCTTGTAGCCCATCGGGACGCGCGCGTGCCAACGACCATCCGCCCCGTAGTAGATGGCCGATTCGCCGTTGGCGCGGCGGGTGCCCTTCTTCTTCTCTGCCACAGGCAGGCTCCTGTTTCTTGGTGTCGGGATGGGACCGGGGCGGCGGGGTTGTCCTTGTCCGGGAGTCGCCGCCCCGGGCGTCGTCAAGCGGCGCGTTGGGCGGTACGGAGACGGGTGACAAACTCGGGTACCGCGTCGGCGGGTACTCGCCGGAGACGGCCGACGGGTACGGACTCCAGCTCTCCAGAGCGGATGAGCCCGTAGCACGTGGTCCGGCCGATACGGAGGCGGCGGGCGGCCTCTTCGACGGTGAGGAGAACCAACGTGGGGTCGTCGTCGATGGGCGCCGGGGTTCCGTGGTGGTTCACGATTCGCTCCCTAGGCGGGTCAGAGGTTCACGGGGAGTGCCGCCACAGAAACCACGAAATACACAGAAACCTGGGGTAGCGGCTCTGACCTGCGGCGATACTGCGCGGTGGCCGCTGCCACAGAAATCACCGAAGGTCCCACAGAAATAAGGGGGCCGGTCCGGCCCGGCCGGGTCGGGCCTATTTCTGTGGCTTCTCTGCGGGTTTCCGTGGCAGGACGCCGTGTGCCCCCGCCCTGACTGTCTGCGCAGGTCAGGGGCACACGGCGGGTATTTCTGTGATTCTGTGGTTTCTGTGGGCGGTCTCAGGTGGTCGGGTCGGTCAGCCGGGGGTGTACCAGGTAGCGCGGCGAGGGCGGCCGGCCGCGACCTCCGGTGCGGACGGTGGGTTGTGCCCGCACGTAGCCGTGGTCTTCCAGCAGGGTCAGCGTCGGGTCCAAGTCCGCAGCGGTGGGGAACTCGGAGCGGGAGAGCTTGACCATCAGGTCGCGCTTGCTGACTTCGGTCCACCGGTGGGTGCGCAGCGCTTCCAGGACGCTTTGAGCGCGCGCGGTGGTGTTGTCGGCTCCCATGACGTCGAACGCGGCGAGGGCATGGGCGGTGTAGTACTCCCCCAGCTCGATGGCCGCGCGCATGGTGTCTTCGGTGACCGGGTGGGCGTAGCCATTGCCGCCGTGTTCGGCGAGGTGCAGCAGCGCAGCCATACGGGCGGTCGCCCCGGCAAGCTTTCCAGCCCAGTTGGAGATGTGCCCCAGCTTGCCGCCACGTGCCTTGAGCTGCGGCTCAATGCGCTTCTGATACGTGATCAGTGCTGCGTCCGCTTCCGGGGTGAGCTGGATGACAGCGGGGTCGGTCCACTCGGCCAGAGACAGGGTGAGGTCGATGACCCGGGCGGTGTAGGCGGCGGCCGTCTCCTCCGGCACCGGGTCGGTGATGATCTCGCGGTCACCGACCGTGGACACCGGCAGGGAGTACAGGAAGCGGGCCAGCAGTCCGCGTCCCTCGAACCCCTTCACCTTCCCGATGTCCCGCAGCACGTCCGGCTGTACAGCGAGACCGATGGTCAGCGCGGGGGCGTCGATGTACTCGCGGCGGGTTTGCCGGTTCACCCTTAGCCGGTCCCCCGCGTGCCCCTTGAGGAAGACTTCCATGTTGGGGGCGCCGGAGTAGCGGCCGGCGATGATGTCGAAGATGCCGCCCTCAGCACTCATCACCGACAGCCGACCACCCTGCTCGGACATGAGTGAGGTGACCGTCTCGGGTGTCGAGTCATCTGCCAACAGCACCGGTTCGGCAGGGACCGTGAGTGTGTCGGCGGTCTGTGCGAGGCCCACCGCGGTGGCCACCATCTCATCGCGCTTGTCGCCGTCGGCGGACGCGGCCTTGGCGGCGGCCTTGTCCGCCGCTTCCTTGGCCAACCTCGCCGTTAGCTCCGCTTCCACGATCACGGGCTGCATCGCGGTCTTGAGCTGTTTCTCAGCCTCGTAGAGAGGGTTGGTCAGCAGCGCGAAGACGGCGGACTTGCGGTTGGCCGGCGGGAGCGCGACCACCGTGTACAGGTTGGTCGGCTCACGCCAGTTCCCGCGAACGTGGACCACCGACCGGCCGCCGGCCGCCGTGGCGAGCACGGCAAGGGCGACCGATCCGGCGAGGTCCACCGGTGTCTGCGTCTCCTCCGCTACGGCCGCCACGAACTCCCCCAGCCAGGTGGGCAAGACGTGGGCGGGGAACGGCGGACGCTCCCGGCGGCCGGTGAGGGGGATGGGGTCCTCCCACACGTCCGGTGCCGTGTCGTCCTCGCCGTGCGGGTCTTCCAGGGTGGGCAGTCCGGCCCAGAGGTCGGGGCTGTCCACAGACTGTGGAGTCATGAGGCCGCCCTCCCTTCGGCAGTGGTGTGGGGGCAGACGCCGACGATGACGCGGGCGGTCAGCCTGATGACGGCGGCACGGCCCCGGGCTCGTTCGTGATGTCCACAGACACAGAGCCAGTCCGCGACGGGTACGCCCTCGCACTGGATCCGAAGCCCCGGAGCGATGCCGGTGACGGTGACCGTCTGCGGGTCAGAACCAACGGCAGAAAGGACGCCCTTACGGGCGACGCCCTTCGGTTCGCCCACGGTCGGCCGTGGCGAGCGCTGTACGGCGCCCTGAGGGCTGTTCGCGGCGGTTCGGGATGCTTTGTTCATGCCGCACGCTCCACAGCCGTCTCAAGGCCGTTGGCGACCGCGCGGCGCGCGTAGGTCTCCGGGACGCCCACCAAGACAGCGGCGGACACGATCTCCTCACCGATCGCGGCGAGGCCGCACGGTCCGGGACACGCAGCGTGTTGTGCGGCGAGGAACCGAGCGACGCCGAACGCCTGAGATCCGGCACCGGATTCGGTGCGGGCACGCACGAGGGCGAGGCCGCGTTCCAGACCCGTGCGGACGTAGCGCTCTGTGTGGCGGCACCCGGTGGCCACCTGCCGCGACCACGTAGCGCGGGCGGGAAGAGAAGATGCCACCTCCCCCGGGGCGGGGGTGGTCTCTTCCTTCACCAGCAGGGCGCGCACGGCCGCCGGGAGAACGGCCATGCGGCCGGTTCCGGGTCCGAGCCAACGGGCGTACTGCATGAGCGACTTGACGTCGACACCCGGCCGGAGCGCATTCGCGGACGGCATGGCGCCCCGGTAGAGCCAGTGCTCACCGCGCGTCGTCTGCACGACGCGGGTGGCGGGCAGGCTCTCGCAGGCCCATGCGACGGCCGCCGCGTTGTCCAGGTCGACGACGGTGAGCCCCGCCCCTCCGGGGTGGCAGGCGACGGCCACGGCCTCACGCCACACCGGCGCCCACACGGGCGAGGTGAGAATGTGCGGGTCGGTGGTCGCAGCGGCCCACGCGTGGCACGGGGCCGGGCACTGACAGGGGCCCGCCGCTTTCATGTTGGGCCGGCCGCCGCACCGGGGCGGGCGGCCCGTGCAGGAACGGCAGTTGCCGAACGGAATCTTGCCCTGCCGTAGCGGCAGGACCGGAACGCCGGCCGCCGCGAGTTGGAGCGCGGTGTGCAGGTGGTTCCCGTCCGGGTGATCCCCGTCGACGGGACGCCGGGCCTTGCAGTCAGGTGTCATGCTGTAGGTCTCCTGTTCTGCAACGTCGGGATAGGGAGACCGAGGGCGGCGAGTTGTCCTTGTCCGGGAGCCGCCGCCCTCGGGCGTAGCTACTGGCAGTCGGTGAGCGTGTGCACGTACTGCTGACGGACGTAAGCGCGCGGATCGCAGATGGCGCCCGGCTGGTCCATGTCGAGCAGGAACACGGCCGCCGCCTGCGCGGTCTCGGTGGCATCACCGTCCGGGGCATCGGGCTCGTCGAGCAGAGCGATGCGGTCGAGCAGAGCGGCCTTGCGCAGGTAGAACTCCCGGTCCAGCTCGGTGAAGCACTCAGCGTCGGCGAGGCTGTGGGAGATCCATCCGATCTCGCTGTTGATGCTCGGGGCGCCCGCGTATGCCTGCTCGGGGGTGGGCCAGTCCGCCGGGGTGGGGCGGTGGTCGGCGGTGAGGTAGAGGCGGGTGCGCTTGCCGTCGCGGGTCGGGTACCGGCGCACGTTGCCGGTGGCGAACGTGGTGGTCAGTGCGGTGGTGACGCGGTCGGTGTCGGCGGGGTCGCAGATGACGCGGATCTCGAACACGGGGGCTCCTGTCAGCCGTAGAACTTGTTGCGCTTGATGACGGCTTTGCGGATGTTGACCGTGGTTCCGCCGCCGTGGCCGCTCGCGCTGAACACCTGCACGGCGATCCAGCCGCCGAAGATGACGGCGGCGAGGATGACGAGTTGAGTCACCAGGGCGGTCAGGGCGGCGATGAACGTGGTGAGCATGAGCAGTCCGCCGCACACGGCGAGGAACCCGACACCCCCGAGCGCGATGTTCACCGCCGTCCGGGAGACGGCCGGCTTGTGCGCGACCGGTTCGGGCTTGGCGGGCTCGATGGCGTAGCCGGTGATGACGCGGCCGTCGGGCAGGACCACGCTCGCCACCGTCGGGATGGTGCCCGGCTGCACGGGCACGAGCGGGGCGGTGTGCATGGGGGCGAGGGGCGTCGGGGTGTGGACTTCCACGGCCGCCGTCTCGTGTCCGGCGCGGTGGCCGTACGCGGTGGGTTCGTTCACGTCCTGGTCTCCCTACTAGCGGCCGGCGTCGGCGAGGGCGCCGGTGACGGCGGTGACGAGCTGGTTGACGGTGTCGGCCGCACCGGTGTCGGCGAGGTAGAAGCCGAAGAGCGCGACGACGACGGCCACGCCGGCGCCGACCGCCTTGAAGCGCAGCAACAGCAGCAGGGCGACGGCGAGCAGCAGTACGAGCGGGATGGTGATGACCATGAGGCCTCCGGAGCGGTGGTCAGCGGGTGCCGGCGCGGTAGGTGCGCGCGGCGCGGTTGTAGATCCAGCGGCCGACGCGTATGCGCTTGCCGGTGGCGTCGCAGCGGCGGCAGTCCTTGCCGCGCCGGGTCTTGCCCTTGCGGTCGGTCTTGAAGCCGTGGCCCATGCCGTCGCACTTGCGGCAGTCCCCGAACGGGCTCAGCCAGCACTTGACGATGTAACCGAGGGTGACGAACAGCAGGAATGCGGTAGCGAGCGCTGCAAGGCTCATCAGGGGCCTCTCAGAGGGGTTGAAGGGGGTTTCCGCAGGTCGGCCGCTACGTGCTAGCGACCTGATCAGGGGCGGTTTCGGTCGCTAGCAGGGTTGCTACCGGTAGCGACGTCTGCCGCTACCGGTAGCGCCCTCCGAGACCTATCCGGCGTCCCGCTTCTTGTTGCGCTCCGTAATCGCGGTGGCGATGTCGTCGCGCTTGATGCCGCGCTTGTTGACCTGTTCGCCGTCGATGCGCCGGCTGATCTGCACGGTGCCGATGCCGAACGGCTTGAGCGCGGCGGTGAGCGCTTCGGCCTTGGGCTTGGGCTCCAGTTCGGCCCACGGGCCGTAGACGTCCGGGCGCAGGTCGGCGAGACGGTCTACGACCGTTTCGGACCACACCTTGGCCTCGCCCTTGCCCAGGACGGCCGCGACGTCGTCAAGGATCGTCGCGGACGTCTCCGGGGCCGGGACCTCGCCGGCCGCGTCACCCGACAGCGTCCCTTCGGCCTCGCGCAGCGCGGCGGCACGGGTCAGGATGCGGTCGGCGTCGCGGCCGTCGGCGAGGTAGGTCCGCACGATCCCGGAGTCGTCGGACATGCCCTTGAGCAGACCGACGCCCTTGTGGGACTTGAGCAGCTTGGACGCGTCCAGGCCCTCCGAGTACGACCCGGCACCGAGGATGGTGTCGGAGACCTGGTAGGCGCCGACCCGCAGGGCGAACCGGGCCTGATGCTGGTCACGCAGCTCCGAGGGGCACGCCTTGTCGTCCGGCTTCTGCGTCGCGGTCATCACCGAGACACCGACGGCCGGGGCGACCCGGGCGAGGTAGACCATCAGGGACAGGATTTCCTTGCCGTGCTCGGGGTGGGTCAGGTACTCCTGCACCTCGTCCACCACGAACAGCGTGAGAGGCATGTTGAGCTTCTTGTCCCGGCTGATCTCCGGGGTGAGCTTGCCCTCCGGGCAGACGTGCAGCGGCAGTTCGGACAGCCGGTGGTACCGGTCCTCGACGTCCGCCTTGAGTTCCCGCAGCGAGGTCAGCAGGTGCTGAACCGGGTCGAACCCGTTCTTCGGCACGATGCCGAACCCGATGCGGTGCGCGACCAGGGCGAACTTCCGCCAGTCCGGCGACGCCTTGCCGTCGAACACGTACAGGCGCACGTACGGGTCCAGCGCGGCGGCGAGGGCGATCGTGCGGGCGGAGAACGTCTTGCCCTGCCGGGGAACGGCTCCGACCAGCAGCGACAGCCACAGCATCGTGGCCATGACCGGGTTGCCGCGCTCGTCGACACCCCACGGGAACGGCTTCCAGAAGTCCACCCGTGTCGCCCCCAGCAGCGGGGACTTGCCCGACGGGACGGCGAGCGGGTCACGGTCGGCGATCCAGTACGACACCCGCCGCCCGCTCGTCTCGTCCTTGTCCAGGAAGAGTTGAGTGGGGGCGATGTCCATGCCGGAGGCGAGGCGGGCGTGAGCCTTGACCGCGTCCTCGAAGGTCTTGCCGTACGGCAGGTCGACGATCACGCGCCAGCCGTAGCCGTCCCGGCCGATCGGCCGCGGGAAGGCAATCGTCTGATCCTTAGTGGTCAGCCCGGACGCCTCGTGAGCGCGGATGACGATGTCCGAGGACAGCCGCCGCTTGCGGAACGTCACCTTGGCCATGTCGATGAGCGGCCGGTCCGCCGGCGCCCCGACCACACCAAGGGTGGTGGTCAGCGTCGCCACGGCCAGCATGAGCAGCCAGGACGGCGCCATGACGTACAGGGTCAGCGCGGCGGCCAGGCCGACGAATCCGGCGATCGTCGCCACGATCCCCCGCAGTCGGACGCGGTCGTTGCGCTGCCGCGACAGCTTCAGGTACTCCGCCGCGTCCTCGTTGGCCACGGACGCCAGGCGCAGCGACTTGCCCTCCGAGTCGAACACCCACCGGCCGATCGCGGTCGACCACCGCCACGCACCGCGCGGCGAGTACATGCAGACCTTCGGCGTGTACACGAGCGGCAACCGGACCGCGTGGTAGCCGGCCACGGCGGAGTAGTGCCGGATCGCCCACTTGCGGACGGCCTTGCGCTGGTCGGGGAGCTTCACCCAGTGCGGCAGCACCGGCATACGGGCCTTGTCCTTGGCCTCCATCCATTCCGCGACCGAGGGCGGGTAGACCTCGCGCGGCGGGTCGACCGGCGCCCCCTCGCTCAGTCCCTCGGCCTCCGGGTCGTCGGTGTCGGGGAGTTCGGCCTCCCACTCCCCCGGCTTCACCACACCGGCCGGCGCAGCCGTGTCGGTGGGGTCGGTCTTCTTCAGCGGGAACGGCACGATGTCGGCCGTCGGCTGTTCGGCGTCCTCCGGGCCCTGAGGGGGCGGGAAGGCGGTGGTTTCCGTCACGATGTACGCACTCCTTCGGGAGTCGAAGGGTCCGGCCGGCTTGCTGTGGAAGGTCGGGCGGCCGGACCCGGGATCGATCGTGAGGCCGTGGAAGGGCCGTAACTATCACGACTTCCTGATAGTTCTGGCCATGGCCTCATGCTTTGTGTTCGTCGTGCTGGTCGTGCTCAGGCGGCGCGGTGTTCCTCGGGGAAGGCGCAGGTCACGCAGGTTCCGAGCGTGGGCGGGATGACGTATCCGGCGTCCTGGTGGCACTCGGGGCAGGTGCGGCGGGCGCGCATCATCGCGGCGTGGGCCCGCCACCGGCCCGGGGTCATCGGCCGGACCGGTTTCGCGAGGTCGACGCGGTACAGGTAGGCGACCAGCGGCGGGCGGCCCCGCCGTCGGGGGCGTTCGAGCTGGGCGGCGACGTCCTGACCACCGGGGCGCAGGTCGCGGGCCCGCAGTTGGCGGCGGGTGGCGTAGCCGTCCGGGGCGAGGTGCCACCGGAAGACCGGCAGCGTGCTCATGCCGCGCCGCGCCGTCCGGGTCGGCGGCCGGTCACCGACCCGAGCAGCCGCCCGAGACGGGCCCGGCGGGGTCCGGACCGGCCGGACCGCTTGGCCGCGTACATGGCCTCATCAGCGCGGCGCAGCAGCGCGGACAGGTCCTCGCCCGGGTGGTCGGCGGCCCGTACCCACCCCAGCGACACCGTGGTGTGCACGTCGGGTGCGGTGTCGACCGGGCGGGCGAGCACGCGGGCGAGGGTGTGGAGCCGGTCGGCGGCCGTGCCGTCTCGGTCGACGACGACGGCGGCGAATTCGTCCCCACCGAGCCGTCCCGCGACACCGCCGGGGGTGGTGCCGTGGGCGAGGCGGGCGGCGACCGTGGCGAGCAGCGCGTCACCGGCGGCGTGGCCGTGGGTGTCGTTGATCTGCTTGAAGTGGTCGACGTCCGCGAGCACGATCACGGCGCGCGGGTCGCGCAGCAGACGGCGGGCCCGCCGCGTGAACGCGTCTCGCGTCCACAGGCCGGTGAGCGGGTCACGGCGGGCCGTGGTCAGCCGTCCGTGCAACCAGCGGGCGTGTACCGCCCACCCGATGACGGGCGGCACGGCCGGTAAGAGCGCGGCGAGGGTGCTCACGGCGTCACCGCCGTGGTGGCGCGTTCGGCGAGCAGGGCGTCACGCAGCTTGCGGGCGTTCGCCGGCGAGGTGCGCAGGGCCCGGCGGATGCCCTCCCCGGTCACCTCAGCGTCAGTCCATCCGGCCGTCGCCTTGCGCGCTTCCGCCATGAGCTGTTCGGGAGTGCGGCGGGTGCGGGTCGACTTGGCGGCGACCGGAACACGGCCCGTCGCCCGACGCGGCGCGGTCGACGCGGCCGGGACCGAACGGGCGGGTGTCGGGGCGATCGGGACCGGCTTCACCGTGGGTGTGACGGCGGGTATCGGCTTCATGCCGCCGCCCGACTTACCGAGGTCGACCGGCACCGCATCGGGCACCGCAAGCCGCGTCAGGGTGACCGTGGCCGGGGCCGATACAGGCAGGTCAGAGGTAGACCGTTCTCGACTACTTCCGGTCGATTCCTCCGCATTCGTGACTACGGCAGGAATCGGGGAGGCGGTGCCGAACATCGACGCAAGGGCCGCGTTCGCGCCGTCGGTGATCCGGTCGCGCTGGACGTCCAGCAGCCTCGATCCGAGCGCAGCGTCCCCGACCCCGGCCCGGCGGGCCAGACGCCACGACGCCCGATCGGACCGCTTCCGCACCCGGCTCACCGGGTGGTGCGCGGCACGCGCCCGGTGGTAGGCGAGGGCCTGGACGACGTCGGCGGTGCGGCGCTCGTTCTCCGCGTCACGGCCGTCGGTGTGAACGACGATCCGACGCGCGAGGAACGCCATGCCCTCAGCCGAGACAGACATGCCCATCGGGGTCAGCGCGTAGACGACCGTGCGGCCCGGGTCCGGCGCGGCCATGGCGCCCATGACGGCGGCGGCGGCCGGCAAGGCCCACAGCCCGATCCGTACGACCCGCGGCGAGGACTGGCCCAGCATGGTCAGCCCCAGCAACACCAGGGCGAGCACGGCCGTGGCGCCCTCGCCGGCACCGAGCGCACCGAGCGCGGTCCCCGTGCCGTAGGCGTGACCGATGTTGCTGTACGTGCCGATCCCGCCGACCACGCCCGTGGCGAGCATCGGCACGAACGCGGCCGCCAGAACACCGATCTGCACCTTCGTCAGAGGCTTGCGAGTCTCACTCATGCCGCACCCCCCAGGGCGAACACGACGGCCACGATGAGCAGCGCGCCGCCAGCGCACGTCAGGTCGACCGCCCGGCGCAGGCAGGTGAACTTGGCGACCGCCAGACGGGACAGACCCGCGATGTCAGCGGCGAGATCCCGGGAAACAGCGGTGTCGGTGATCTGCTCGGGGGTGAGCGTGGCCCAGAGCGGGAAGCCGTGCCGTCCGCCCAGGTTCGGGCGCACCGACCGCAGCAGCAGCCCCGCCGCCCCGATCAGCAGCGTCATCCCCAACCCGCCGGCCACGTACGCGGGAACGTTCAGGGGCAGGTCACGGGCGACCGTCCAGGCGCCGGCGAGCACCGCGCCGACGAACGCCAGCAGCAGCGCGGTCTTGGCGTCGGTCCGCGCAATCTCCGCCTTCACTTCGGCGTGCGCGGTCGTCAGGTTCTGTGTCACGGCGCTCATGCCGCTTCCCCCGTCCCCGACCGGTGGCCGCGAACCGTACGCAGGAACGGCACCGTGCGGGTCAGCGCGTCCGCGTACAGGGCGTCCCAACCGGCGATCTCGTCACCGGCCTCCGCCTCCGCGCACAGGTCGGCGAGGACGTCACGGGCCGCGTCCTCACGGGCGGCACGCTCGCCGTCCGTCTCGAACTCCAGCGGTCCCCGGAACAGGTCGATGTCGATGCCGAGCGCCAGTTCCGCGAACTCGATGTCGCCGTGGGCCTCCTGGCCGGCGACGAAGGTGCGCATACGCATGGTGGGTCTCTCCTTGGATGTCGGGATGGAGACCGGGGCGGCGGGTTGTCCTTGTCCGGGAGCCGCCGCACCGGATTGAGGGCCAACGCCGCACGTAGCGGCGGGCCAAGTGCCCCGGACCGGACTCGAACCGGTCAATGCCTACGGGGCCCGCGATCTTTGCCCTTGTCTCACCGCACGTATCGGCTCCGCCCGCCCGGTAGGGGCGGCGTGGGGAGAAGGTGCTTGCTGCTCTCGTGTGCGGCAGGGCCTACGGCTTATCGCTGTTGCCTGCATGAATCTGACGGCCGCTCTTCCCGTGTGCAGGTTGCGGTGCGTCCTCTGTTGAGTTCTCAAGGAACCGTCGCTGCCTTTGAACCCCTTTCGAGGGCCCTCCGGGCGGTGCACGGACGGTGCACACTCCCCGCATCTCTGCGTGGTGTGTATTACCTACCACTCACGTTGGCAGATGGATTCCGCGCCGTCAACCCGTGGTTTTCGACTCGGACCCGCCAGCCTTCTCGTGCGGTGGTGATTCAACTGTCGCCAGATGACGGGGATTTCGGGAGCGTGTACTTGGGGGTGCACTCGTGCACTCCGACGTGCAAACCCTCTGCATCATGGCTCTGACCTGCGTAGAGTGACGATGAGTCAAGCTGGTACTACGGCCGCTCTCTGGGGGTTCGATGGCAGACCGGAACGCCGGACTGGCCGCGCTCATGCAGGAAGCCGACTTCTCCCACAAGTCCCTTGCTCGCGCGGTGGTCACCGCTGCCGCTCAGTCAGGCGAGGACGTCACCTGTGACCACACGTACGTGACCAGGTGGCTCAAGGGCTCCATCCCGCGCGGCAACATGCCGCAGTTCATTGCCGACGCGATCGGGCGCAAGGTGGGGCGTCGCCTCACGATCGATGACATCGGAATGGGCGACGCGGCAGTGTCGGCCGTGCAGCCTGAGTTGGGGCTTGACTTCGCGGACAGGCCGGAAAGCACGGCCAAGACCGTGGCCGACCTCTGGCGTGCCGACCTAGCCGACGCTGAGACGCTGGTTCGGGCCCTGCCGGATTCTGCGGCTTGGAACGCCGCGTCCCTCCGCTGGATCGTGGCCCCTCCGGACGGAGAGCTGACGCGGACAGGCAACCGGGCGGTCGGCGCGGTGGACGTGGACATGGTGCGCTCGACAGCCGACGCGTTCAGCATGCTCGACGGCAAGTTCGGCGGTGGGCACGCCCGGCGGGCGCTGATCCAGTACCTGCACACGGATGTCCGGCCGATGCTCGACGGGAAGTACTCCGACGACGTGGGCAGGCAACTGCACTCGGCCGTGGCGGAAGCGCTCCTACTCGCCGGCTGGATGTCGTACGACAGCGGCCTTCACGGCATCGCTCAGCGGTACCTCATCCAGGCGCTTCGCATGACGCAAGCGGCCGGTGACAGGCTTCTCGGCGGAAGCGTCCTGTCGGCCATGAGCCATCAGGCCACGTTCCTCGGGCGGTACCAGGACGCTGTGACGCTCGCCCGTGCCGCATACACCGGTCCCGGTCCTGCACTGGGGCCGACAATGGCCGCGCAGTTCCGCGCGATGGAGGCACGGGCACTGGCCCGACTCGGGGATGAGCGTGGCTGTGACCTCGCCCTTGCGGAGGCGGAAAGCAGGCTTAACCAGCGGACGGCCGACAGCGACCCGCCGTACATCGCGTACTTCGACGAAGTGGAGCTTGCTGCCGAGATAGGCCACTGCTTTCGCGACCTGGGGCGTTCCGTCGAAGCTGCGCAGCGAGGTGGGGTCTCCATCTTCGGCGACGGCCTGAACAACCGAAGCGACTTCTTCGCGACGATGGTTCAGGCTGAGACATACATCAACCAAGGGGAGATCGGCCCTGGATTTGATATCGCGCTGAGTGCGCTGCAACTCGGCGAAGGTCTGAAGTCTGCGCGCTGCGTGCAGTACGTGCGAGAATTTCAAGGACGCGTCACGGCCGGGATGAGGCGGGCCACGGAGTTCCGTGGGTTCGAGGAGCAGGCCCGTGGCTTCTGCCTCTGGCAACAGGCGTGACGTTCTGTTCTGACATTTACGACGGGGGAATTCGAGGTGGGCATGTCGGACGCCACCGCGGCCATCTTGGCAGCTCTCGTGGGGGCTATTGTCGCCCTCACCGTTGGGGCCCTCGCCTTCGCCGCAGCCATGAAGCAAGTGAATAAGACGGCACTTGCCCAGCGAGAGCAGGCTTTCTGGGATCACCGTCGGAACACTTACGCAAATTACCTAGATGCGCTGTCAACCTTCTGGGAGCTAGTTAACAACGACTCTCAACGCCCGCCATCAGATGATGAACTTTCAGACACGCGGGCCGCGCTCTCTAAGATCCGTCGCGCATGGGACCTGCTGGTACTTGAGGAGAGGGAGGAGAGAGGAGCTATATGGAGAGCCGCTGGCGACCTCGAAGATCTATGCGCCTTCTGCTTCGAGAACCTTGAGGAATGGGCCCGCGCCGCGCATGTTCATGGTCTACACGACCTCTCGCGCTACGTGACGCGGCGTGATGAATATACGGAGCATATAGCATCCTCAGTCGCAGAGATTCGCGACGTTCTCCGTAAGGAACTGCATAGGTCTATATCCGTCTAGACTAGAATGGCGCCCAGGTCCGGCGAGAGCCACCCGAACGCAGCGTTTCCACCCGCTTGGCCACTTCGTCGGCCGCACGAGGATTGGTGCCGGCGTTTTGCGAAAGCCAGGTGACCATGAGGAGTTCGCGAATACTCCGGAGAACGGCGTACCCGGACCATTTCCGTACGTCAAACCCGTACCCGGCAACGAAATCGGCGTACTCGGATTCTGTGTGCCAACCGAAGCTGTCGTAATACATGGCGGTCTGCATAAGGTCCCACTCTCGGGGGCCCGCGACGAACCCGTCCAGGTCTATGACCTTCGGACGCCCGACCGCGTCACGCAGGACGTTGCCGACGTTGAAGTCACCGTGCAGATGGCCCGCCGGAAGTGCGAAGCGAAGACGGCTGTACTCGGCCATCAGATCGTCGGCCATGGACCGGAGAAACGAGCGCGTGGTGTCCGGGATGGCGGCACGCTTCAAGCGCTGCGCCACCTTGTCAAAAGGCTGAAGGAGCGGGAGCGAAATAGGCGGCGGTTCCAAGTCGTGAAGCCGCCGCAACAGTTCGCCCATTTCCCCTGTACTCGCGTATGTGTCTCCGTCGGAGAGACCTTCCCAGAATGTCACCGGATGGCCCTGAATAACGACCGGCTGTTCAGCTGTCGTGACGAGTCGCGCCGCCGGATATCCCTCGGCTGCGAGCCACTCCGCCACGGCCACTTCCCTCCGCACGGATGTGAGCCGATCGGGACTCCGGCCGACCCGGGAGACGATACGGCCGCCGTCCACGCGGAACACCGCATGGTCGCCAAGCCGCAGCATCTCAATTCCGCCCGGGTCCACGTCCGCGACCTCGCACGCCTTGCGCAAGATGGCGCCCGCTGCGTCAGCGTCGAATTCGGTTCGTTCGGTCGTCGTCATGCCGTCTGAGTCCCCCGTCCGACCGGCAATGCACGGACTTCCCGCCCGCGTGTAGCACCTTTGCCGATGAGCCCTTGCCCCTCCAACTGCGCTATGGCGGAACGGACGGCCGTCCGCGACGCTCCGAACTGCTCGCACAGCTCCTTCTCGGTGGGGAAGCGATCTCCGACCCTGACCCCGTCGGCCCGCAACAGGTCGGTCACCTTCTCGACCAACGGCCGTCGGTCGCCGGTCCCCGCCACGAACCACCCGGCACCCTGTACCGACTCGATGACGCCCTCACCCTTGAGCGCGGCAAGCGCCCGCTCGATGGTGCTGCGGCTCACGCCGTACTCGCTCGCGAGTACCGACTGAGACGGCAGCGCTTCAGTGATCTCGCCCTGCCTGATCTTCTCGCGGAGGGATTCGGAGACCTCCAAGTACGTACCTCGCGGACTGCCCTGCGGCACGTGGCCTCCCCTTCCTCTGCCTCGCCGGCGTCCCGGTGGGCGCCTAACGGATTCAACTTTGCCACGTGCCCCGCGACTGACCGATGGTCTCGCCTCCCCTGTTCCGGTCTCGTACTCTCCGCCAGTGCTTCCCCGGGCACGACGCAGAAGGGCCCCACCGCGAGGTGGGGCCCTTCGATGCGCGGACTTCGTGGCGCCCGAAAGCCTAGGGGCGGTTGCCGCCGTTCCAGATGTAGACACCCGTGGTGCCCGCGCCGTACCAACTCTCCGGACCAACCTCGGCCGTGAGAGACGGGTACTCGCTGATGGACTCCCGAACCTCTGCCGGGTCCACGTGCCCGTACGGCTGGTTGAAGACCAGGGCGGGCCTGCCGGTGGTCCGGGAAAGCCACGTGGTCGTGTGGTCGTAGAACCCCGGCTTGCCGTGGCATTCCCTCTTGGCGCAGCGGCCCTTGTCGAGCCAGTGAAGCCCGGACTGACACCCCGTGTTGCCGATCTTGAGGTCGTACCGGTCCGCCCAGTCCAGCAGGTCCGCGCGCATCTGGACGTAGATGTTCGGGCCATAGGGCCAGTGCACGCCGTCGGCGTCGCGGTCGAGCACGCCCCGGGCGCGATCATCCAGAGAGCTGATCAGTTCCTTCTGGTCAGCGCTCTGGCAGCTCCAACACCACCATTGCGCTTCGCCGATCCCGGAGCCGAAGTACAGTCCCTGCCGGGATCGTCCGCATCCCTCGCAGTCATACATGATCTAGCTCCTTCACTTCTCGTCAGGCCCGGTTCGGTGCTGTCGGGAACGGTTCAGACAGTTCCGTCCCTCCAGAGGAACCGAAAGGCAGAACCACCTGGCTCCCGGCGGTTCAGAACCACCCGGAATCACCGTGTATGACCTGGGCTTTTGTCTGAACTGCACCCAGTCATGCGCTTATCATCGCGCGGAGCGCGCTTCCGCAGTCCCAGAACCACAGATTTGATCGAGTAGCCGTAGCCAAGCTGACTCTCTCCGAGCTGCTCGTTGTCCTGGTCTTTGTCCAGTGCACCGACGGCCGCCCCTGTCCGCCGCCGTACGCACACCCCCTCTGACCTGGCACGCGAACCCTCACGGACGCCCCTGTACGGCCACGCGGACAGTTGGAAAGCGTGTTGGGGGCAACCCCTCACGAGTTCGAATCTCGTATCCTCCGCAGCCGCCTGAACAGGCGAAACGAAGCGCCG
>NZ_JBEXSH010000092.1:0-16813 GCF_040613555.1 Streptomyces sp. NPDC006265 | reverse complement strand
CTCAGGGTCGTACAGCACCCGGTCGCCGGTCTCCACGGTCCGCACGTTCTGCCCCACCGCGACGACCTCGGCCCACGGCGGCGCCGGGGATCTGGGGGCCGATGTCCTGGCGGTGACGCCCGACGGGCGCAGGATCGTCATGCAGTGCAAGCACTACGACGAGTCCCACCGGGTCGGTTCCCAGGATCTCCAGCGTTTCGGCGGCACGTGCTTCGCCGTGCACGAAGCCGATGTCGCCGTACTGGTCAGCACGAGTGACTTCACAGCGCCCGCGATGGAGTACGCCGAGCAGTGCGGCATCCTGTGCGTGGACGGGGAGGCCCTGGAGGCGTGGACGGACGGCACCGGCCCCCGGCCCTGGGAAGTCCCCCTGGGAGGCGGGGCGGCCGGCTGGGAGACAGCCGGTGCCGAGCCTTGAGCAGGACGGGCCGCCCGCTGCATGCCCGCGGGGACCGGCGCGGTTCGCCGTCGCCGTCCCCCCGATCAAGCGCCGTGAGTCCGGCGCTAATCGGGGCGCGGCGGGGTAGTGGATGTCGACCAGCACCCTGTTGCGAAGGAGCCGAGGATGACCGACGACGCCTATTTGTTCCTGCTCGACGACGCCTCCGCGCAGCTCGGCGCCGCGCCGGCCGCCGTCGGTGAACTCGCATGCATGGATACCCCCGCGGTGCGCGCCTGGCTCGATGCCCAGGGAAGCACGCCGACCTCACCGCACCTGCGCCTGCTCCCGCCGGAGGAGACAGCCGCCGTGCCCGAGGGAGCGGAACGACTGCCCGTCCCGCTGAGTGAGGAGGAGCTGGTCCGCCTCCGCCACCACCTGGTTCCGGAGCCGCTGGCCCGGGTGGAGGAGGAACTGCTCGCCTACCGTGACTGCGCCGACGGGCGGGACGGCCTGATCGGACGCGCACTGGCTGCCGGTGTGGCACCCCACCGCATCGTCGAACTGACCGGGGTGGATCCCGCCGCGGTGACCGCCGCCGCAAGCAGTTGACGCCACCGCGGGCACCCCGCGCGCCGCGACCGTTCCAGCAGTCGGCCCCGCCGGGCGAGCACTACCGGGCGGGGCCGATCGGCGTGCCCGCCCACCACCATGGGGCACCACGTGTAGCCACATGGCGCCATCTCACGCTCACATGGGTGCCACCACGCCACCGCGCCGGAGTGGATCCTGGCCTTCGCGCTGGTGGTCCTCATGCCCCTGGCGCTCACCTGGATCGCCGTCGGGATGGGCCTGTCCGGTCCGAACGCCGAGGCGGCCGGCAACAACGCGATGCCGCTGATGATCCTGCCCTTCCTGTCCAGCGCCTTCGTGCCGGTGGACGCGATGCCGGGCTGGTTCCGGCCGATCGTCGAGTACCAGCCGTTCACCCCGGCGATCGAGACCCTGCGCGGTCTGCTGCTCGGCACCGGGATCGGCCACAACGGCTGACTCGCCGTGGTCTGATGCGTGGGGCCGGCCGCGCTCGGCCACCTCTGGTCCAAGTCGCTCTTCGACCGCGACCCGAAGTAGACACGGTCGGCCCCACTGCGAAGGCGGGGCCGGTTCAGCGGCTGCGGGTGAAGACCTTGTTCTCCGTGGACCCGCCGTCGCACAGCTTCTTCTCGTCCGCCGTCATCTTGCGGGACTTGACCACGACCGCGCTGTGCTTGCCGTCGGTGCCGTTCGGGGCCGGGCCGGTGACGGTGTCGGGCACGAACCAGTAGTAGTGGCCCCACTTGGGGTCGTCGTAGTGGGTCTGCCACGTGCCGGATATCCGCCGCATCACCTGGGCGCGGGAGATCCAGCCCACTTCTCCCGGCTTCACGGACACGGTGAAGGAACTGGTCTCCGTGTGCGAGCTCTGCCAGGTGTAGTTGTACGTCGCGGTCACACTGGCGGTGATGATGCCCTCGATGCCGCCGCCCACGGTGACCGAGCCGCCCACCGAATGGGAGGAGCCCACGGTGTCGGCCCATGACATCGACTGGGAGGCGGGTGAATCGGTGCAGTTGAAGAGCAGTTCGGAGACCTGACGCGGCTCACCGAGATAGGCCCTGCCGAGCTCGGGGGAATTGAAACTGCACTTGCCTTCGCCGGAAGCGCAGTCGGCCATGATCTGCTCCGCGGTGGGCTGTTCCTCGGCCGCGGCCGGCACGGCCGTCGCGATCACCCCGAGTGCGGTCGCCGTCAACGCGAGCGTGCGGCTGCCGTACCGCAGGGCGTGGTTCATCGTCATCGTTGGTGCCTCTCACCGTTCCGTGGGGGGAAGGTGACCACAACGGCCCTTGTTCCGGCAGGGGTTGTGGTCACCGCATGATGCAAACGAGGCTCACGTAATCGACAGCCCAACTACACCAAGGGATCGCAAAGTTGTAATTGATTCCGAAACTGATGAACGGCCAACTTCGTGCGCCGGAGATTGATTTTTGGAACGGCTTGCAGGTCAGTACGACAAAGCCGTCGGCACCACGATCGGATCGAGGTGCCGACGGCGTTCGGAAAGCCGGTCAGTTGAGCGGTTCGAGCGTGAGATAGGCCTGACGCGGGTTGCCGTCGTGTACGAGTGATTCGTGATGGCCGACGTCGTCGAAGGCGAAGGCGTACGCCTTCCCGTCCGCCATCTGGGCGTGGATCTTGCGGGCGTAGTGGTTGGTGACGTCGTCCTTGTAGAAGTCGGTTGCACCGGCGTCGGGCTGGTTGGGATTGACCAGCAGTGTGGACCGGTTGAAGCCGGCGCACAGGGTGCGCGAGATCGGTCCGCGCACCTGATCGTTGGGGGCGTCGAGCCTCCCGTGGCAGCCGAAGACGGAGGAGGCGTCCGGCTTCTGGAAGCCGGTGACGACGGCCCCGGCACTGTTGGTGAAGTTCATGACGCCGCCGGAGACCCGGCCGAAGTACTTGGTGCCGGGCTGGTCGGCGAACGGGGTGACCGTCAGGGTCGAGGTCGAGTACTTCCGCCAGACGCGGTTGATGTAGTCGTCCATGACGGTGGCCGGCAGGGCGCCGGTCTCCAGGCCGTACAGCGGTGACAGAGCGCGCAGTACGGTGCCGTCGGATCGGGTCTGGATCAGATTCGCCCAGCCGCCCGGCTGCCCCCTGAGGGCGTTGAAGAACCCGTTGTAGCCGCCGGGCTTGAGCCGGCCGGTGCTCGCCGTGCTGCCGTCGGCCCGCTGCACTCCCACCGCGTAGGGAGCGGAGAACATGTCGACCTGTGTGCTGTTGATCCACAGGCCCGAGTCGTTGAGCGTGTACTCCGACCAGTTGAAGAGGATGTTGCGGTTGGGATCGGTCGGGTTCTGCACGGCGGGCTGGACCAGGCCTCCGGTGGTGAGCTTGAAGACCAGCTTGTGGCCGTAGGAGAAGTACACGCGGCCGGAGAACTTCGGCATGCGGATCGTGGCCGACTGCCCTGCCGCGGGGCCCGGGATCGAGGCGTCGGGAGCGGGAGTCGGCGGGTTGCCGCCCGCCGGCCAGGGATGGAACGTGCCACCCGCGTCGGCCCAGCCCTGCCGTCCGGTCGAGAGTTCCGTGCCGAGGTTGTAGATGTACAGCTGCTCGCCGCGGGCCGAATTGTTGGTGATCTTCAGAGGGATCGTCGCCGGCACGGCGGCATGGGCCGACGCACCCGTTCCGGTCGCCAGCAGGGAGCCGGCGAGGACCGTGGCGAGGGACAGCCCCGCGGCCGTGGCCCGGCGCCTGAGAGTTCGCAACACGCTCTTGCCTCCGTTCGACAGTTGGCCGACATTCTGAGAGCGCTCTCAGAGTTGCGCCCTTGGTCCGTACCTGTCAACACACGGGAACACTCGGTCAGCTCGGGCACCCGTCGCGCGGGGATCCGCGCAGGCAGGAAAGAACGACCACGAAGGGCCAGACCGACTGGAGGGTCGTCACGGCCCGCTCGGCCACGCCCGCCACGCCATGGAGGTGCAGCTCGATCAGGAACCAGGCCGCGCCGACCGCCATGACCCCCGTGGCCCCCAGGGACGGGAACGGGCGCAGGGCCCAGGGCACCGCGGTACCCGCCCTGGCCGCCAGGACGGGCCATGCCGCGAGGACGGCGAAACCCACGGCGGTCACGGAACCGTGGCTCAGCGAGCCGCCGCTGCTCGGGGCCGGGACCACGGCCACGGCCAGTGCCGATACGCCTCCGGCCGCCAGGGCCATCCGCCCCGCGGTCGCGGCCGGGCGCAGGCCCCAGGCGGTCAGCAGGTGGCAGAAGCCCAACGCGATGAATGCCGCCGTCATCACCCAGGACCCCGAGTTTCCGGGGGCCGCCAGGACGCTGATGGTCTGGGCGGCGGGGTCGTAGGGCGAGCCCTGCAAGGATGCCGCCACCAGCCAGCCCATGATCAGGAAGACCGGCGCGCACCCGGATGACACCAGTGCCCACGTAGGAACAGATCGCATCAGGACACCGTAAAGCGGCCCATCCGCGTCTCAGGGGTTCCCTCGAACCACCCGCCCCACGTGGCGTAGCCGCACGGCCCGCTCCTCTCGTTGAGCGCACGATGGAACCGAGCGGCCACGCGTCGAAAGGTGATCAGACATGGAGCTCACTCTCGTGGTGCTGATCATCATCGTAGGGCTGACGTTCGACTTCACCAACGGCTTCCACGACGCCGCCAACGCGATCGCCACCTCCATCTCCACCAGGGCCCTGACGCCGCGCGTGGCACTGGCCATGGCCGCGGTGATGAACTTCTGCGGCGCCTTCCTGGGCACCGGTGTCGCCCAGACCGTCGGCAGCGGCATCATCGGGGCGCCCGAGGCGACCTCCGGGTTGCTGCTCGTCCTGTGCGCGCTCCTCGGCGCCATCGGATGGAACGTCTTCACCTGGTGGCGGGGGCTGCCCACCTCGTCCTCGCACGCCCTGATCGGCGGGCTGGTAGGTGCCGCGCTCGCCGCGTCCGCCACGGTGCAGTGGGCGGGCATCCTGGACAAGGTCATCCTGCCGATGCTGCTGTCCCCGCTGGTCGGCGTGGTGCTCGGCTACCTGCTGCACACGGGCATCCTGTGGGTGTTCCGCCGTTCGACGCCCCGGCGCATCACGCGGCGCTTCCGCCTGGCGCAGACCGTCTCCGCTGCGGCCATGGGACTGGGGCACGGGTTGCAGGACGCGCAGAAGACCATGGGGGTCATCGTGCTGGCGCTGGTCACGGCCGGCTGGCAGGACGACTTCTCGGTGCCGGTGTGGGTGATCGCCGCCGTCGCGCTCGCCATGGCCGCCGGCACGTACACCGGCGGGCGTCGCATCATCACCACCCTGGGGCGGCGCATCGTGCACCTCGACCCGCCCCGCGGCTTCGCCGCCGAGACGGCTGCCGCGGCCGTCCTCTACACGACCGCGTTCCTGGTGAAGGCGCCGATCTCCACCACGCAGACGATCACCGCGGCCATTCTGGGTGCCGGTGCCACCAAGCGCTTCTCCGCCGTACGCTGGCAGGTGGCTCGTTCGATCGGTACCGCCTGGATTTTCACGTTCCCCGGCGCGGGGATCCCGGCAGCGGCGCTCTATCTCCTGCTGCACGCCGTCACCGGTCTGTGATCACAGCGGAGGCGTCCATGACCTCTCTTCCCGGCCGCAGGGCGTCCGTGGAGTCCCCCGCCGGAGCCCCGGACGGCCTTCCGGTGCCCGGGCGTTTCGCCCATCTGCACCCGGACGACGGCGCCTGTCTGATGGAGGCCGCCGCCCTGCTGTCCGCGGGCCGTTTCACCGACAGCCCGGCCGGGACGCATCCGGCCCTCGCGGCCCTGGCCCGGGTGGTCAACGACAGCGTCGGTGACGACGCCCGGCACGCTCTGTGGCCGCTGGCCGCCGACCTCGCCGACGCCCGTCCCGCCGGCCGCGACTACGCGCCGCTGCTCGTCGGCGCGGTCGTGGATGCGGCACGCCTGGTGCGTCCCACGTCACGGCGGCTGGCGCGGCGCGGCCGTGCGTGCCGTCGGAGGGCGGAGAGACTCGCCCACGCGCCCGCGGCTGGTCCATCGGCCAGGATCGCCGATCTGCTGTGGTGGCGCGGACCGGGGCGCCGTCACCTCGAGCAGGCGCTCGGCGTGCTGTGTGTCGCACCGGCCGCCGATCAGCGGCTGTCGGAGCTGTTGCGGGAGGCCGTGGCCCAGGCGCGGGAGCGCACCGGCCACGGGGCTCCGAGCAGGGAGTTTCGCTGCAACCGTTGAGCGGACGGGGTCGTCCTACAGGGCACCATGATCCCTGCCAGCATCACCGGCCCCCTGGCCACATCGGTTCGCCAGCTGCTCACGTTCGCCTGGACACAGACGCGGGCCTGCGCTTTCGCCCTCGCCCTGCTGTCCGGCGTGGCCGTGTCCACGCTGCTGCCCGAACTGCCCGTCGCGCGCTACGACCTGCTGGTCGTCTACGGTGTGCTGCTCACGCTGGTGTTCTGGGCCCGCGGCTGGGAGAACGGGCGGGACGTCGCCGTCACCGCGGTCTGCCATGTCATCGGCCTGGCCTTCGAGCTGGTGAAGGTGTCGCTCGGTTCCTGGAGCTACCCGGAGCCGGCCGTACTGAAGTTCGCAGGCGTCCCGTTGTACGGCGGGTTCCTGTACGCGGCCGTGGGCAGCTACGTCTGCCGGGCCTGGCACCTGTTCGATCTCGGGCTCGTGCGCTATCGGCCGCGCGCGACGGCTTTGGTCGCCGCCGCCATATACGTCAACTTCTTCAGCCACCACTGGCTGCCCGACGCGCGCTGGGTGCTGGCCGGGCTGCTCGGAGCCGTCACGCTGGGGACCTCGGTGCGGTTCACGGTGCGACGGGTGCGCCGGCGGATGCCGCTGGCGCTGGCATTCGTGCTGATCGGGTTCTTCCTGTGGGTGGCGGAGAATCTGGCGACCTTGGTCGGCGCCTGGCGCTACCCGTATCAGGAGCACGGCTGGGAGCCGGTGGGGGTGGAGAAGTTCGGGGCCTGGGCGATGCTGATCAGCGTGACGTTCGTGCTGGCGGCGGTGGGGCGGCGTACGGATTCCGCGGAGGCGCGGGAGGGTGGTGAGAGCCCCCGAGAAGCGTGAAGTCGTCGCCGAGGCCTTCGCCTGAGTATCATCCTATGGACGTAAATCAGGGGATGTGACCTCGCGGGTCGTCACCTACCGTGGCCATCCTCGCCGGAGTGATCCATGTCCCGCATCGGCACGACGGACGACGGCGACGAGCTGCTGACCAGGCTCGGGGCCCTGACGGCTCAGGCGCGTGCGCAGGCCGAGATGCAGCGGTCCCGGGTCGAACTGGCGATCGCGGCGACCGCTACTACGCCCGGCCGGCCCACCGGAACGCTGCGGTGGCCATCATGGCCTCGGAGAGCCTCCCGGCCGGCGCCGACCTGCGGCACACCCGCCGGAACATCCTGCTGCGTGGGGTCGACATCGACTCCTGTGCCGGGGCGACGTTCTCGCTCGACTGCGGCGCCGGGCCGGTGGAGTTCGCCGTGAAGCGTGCCGCCCGGCCCTGCGCCTGGATGGACGTGACCATCGGCCCCGGTGCCCAGCGGGACCTGCATGGCAGGGGCAGTGTCAGGTGCACGCCACTGAGCGACGGGGTGCTCACGCTCGGCCCGGCCACATTCAGGGTCGTGGCCGGGTCCGACGCCGGGTCGTAGCCCCCCGGGGCGGTCAGCCGCCCGACGGTGGCGTACGGATGGCAGCGATGTCGAGCTGCAGGCGCACCTTCTCACTGACCATCGCACCGCCCTCGGCGAGCCTGCTGTTGTACGTCAGGCCCCAGTCCGAGCGGTTGATGGTGGTGGTGCCGTCGAAGCCGACCCGGTCATAGCCGAAGGGGTCGGTGACATTTCCGATGTAGGTCATGTCGAGTACGACAGGGCGGGAGACTCCTTTGATGGTCAGCTCGCCCGACATGCTGAACAGGTCGGCGCCCGTCTGCTGCACCTCCGTGCTGGTGAAGCGCATACGCGGATAGGTGGCGGCGTCGAGGAAGTCACGCCCGACCAAGTGGGCGTCGCGTTGTTCCACTCCGGTGTCGACACTGGCGGTGAACAGAGTGATGTCGGCCCGCGACCGTGCGGGGTCGTGCGCGTCGAAGTAGAGCCGGCTTTCGTACTCCAGGAAACAACCGCGCACGGTGGTCACCATGGCGTGCCGGACGGAGAAGCCGATCCTGCTGTGCGCAGGATCGACGACCCATTCGCCGGACAGATCGGCCAGGTTGGGGTCCGGCAGCTCGGCAGTGGAGGATGCCGGTGCGCCGGTGGGGCGCTGTGGGGGGAGCGGTGCCTGCCGACGGGACGGCACAACGCGGTTGAACAGGTTCATGATTCATCTAGGTACTTGAGTTTGGTTATGGCCGCAAGTCCCCTCCCGATTTGCGGCTGTTGAGAACGAGCCCGTGACCCCTTATGCCGCCGCTTTGCACAAAATCCACACATGGCTGTCGCGGCGCCTCGCCGAAACGACCATCCGGAGCTTCCGGAATTTTCATTTCGGGCATTTCGGTGAATCGGTCTTACGTCGCCTCTATCGCGAGGTCGTTGTCGACGGTGTAGTAGGGGCGGAATGTGGATCCGTCCGCCTCGATCGCCGGGTAGACGTGCACGTGCTTGCGGTCCGCCACGTCGTCGAGCAGCCGGGCGACCCTGATCGGCGGTGCCTCGGCGGCGGGACGGACGAAGACGTCCCAGATCCGGCCCGCTCCCCCGCCGTCCGCCGTCAGGTCCCCGGGGCCGGCCGTGAAGGAGAAGCCCTTGCCGTCGTCGTCGGTCCGGGGGCGGAGGGTGCGCACGGTGTCGGTGCCTCGCAGGCGCAGCCGCACGGTGGCGTCCTCGTCGAGCTCGGCTCCGTGCAGGCGGGCCGTGACCGTCAGGAGCCGGCCCTCGACGCCGATGGCGCGGGCCTCCGCATGGGCGGTGCGCCGCCATGTCCTCAGGGCGAGGAAGCCGTCCTTGGTGGCGTACGGGATCCTGACCGCGACCGGCGAGGGGCACTCGCGCAGGTGGCCGTCGACGAGGTTGCGCAGGTCCCTCAGGCCGGGGCGCAGCCGCCGGCGCTCGGCTCCGGGTTCCGGCAGCAGGTACACGTCCCATCGGCCCTCGTCGAGGACCGGGTGCGGTTCCAGGACGGCGTGCCCGTGACCGTCGGCCCGGTCGGGCTCCAGGTCGAGCACGTGCAGGGTCGTCTCGGGACGGCCCTTCTTGGGACGCAGGCGCAGGAGCACCTGGGGGTGTGGGGTGGTGGCCGGCGGGAGGCGGAAGGTGATCCGGCCGTCCGTGTCGATCGCGCAGTGGGCGCGCGGGTGGGTGGCGCGGATGTCGTTCCGCGCCCTCGTCGCCGTGCCCTCCGGCATGCCGGTCGCCGTGCGCTCGTGCGTGCTGGTCATCTCGTTCTCCGGCGTGCTCATCGACGCCCCTTCCGTATCGATCGCAGAACGCCGGAGGCAGCGGCGTGGGCGGCGTCGCGGGCGGCGTGGCCCCGGCCGGCCAGGGCGCTCCGGGTGCCGTGGCCCTGCGCGGTGGCGCCCCGGCCGGTGTCCCTGGCCGCGGCGGCCGCCTCCAGGAGACGTTCGGCCTGGGCGACCACGGGGCCGGGGGCGAAGCGGCGCGCGTTGTCCAGGGCGGCTCGGCTCATGCGGCGGCGGCGCTCGTCGTCGCCGACGAGTTCCAGCAGGGCGGCGCCGAGCGCGGCACTGTCCCCGACGGGTACGAGCCGGCCGTCGGTCCCGTCCTGGATGATCTCGCCGGGGCCGTAGGGGCAGTCGGTGCTGACGACGGGAAGGCCGCAGCGCATCGCCTCGACGATGGTCATGCCGAACGGTTCGAAGTTGGACGCGGCCGCGCCGATCGAGCCCTTGGCCCATTCGGCCTCCATGGGCGTGGCGGCCCCCATCAGGAACACGTTGTTCCACAGCCCGAGCCGCTCGATGAGCTCCCGCAGCCGGGGCTGCTCCTCGCCCTTGCCGTAGATGCGCAGCTGCCAGTCCGGGTGCGCGGCGGCGACCTGGGCGAACGCCTCGATGAGGAGGTCGTAGCGCTTGACCGGGACCAGGCGGCCCGCGGCGATCACCACCTTGGCGGTGCTGTCGGCGGGCGGCAGGGCGGGGTCGGGAACGCTGTTGGGGAGGGCCTCCACATGGACGCCGGGGAGCCACATCTTGCGCCGGTAGGCGGCGGCGTCCGCTTCCGTCACCGGGGTGATCACATCGAGGCTGCGGTAGGCGCGGCGCAGGGCTGTGCGCAGCCGCGGCGAGTGGTTGTCGAGCGTGAGGTGCTCCTGGCCGACGCGCAGGACGTGCCGCGGGGCCTGGCGGGCGATGTGCACGTTGAGGCCGGGGCGGGTGCCGATGACGACGTCGGTGTCGAGCGCCGCGAGGCACTCTCCGATGCGCTGGTCGGTCAGCTCGCTGTACTGGTGGTGGCGGTACTCGGCGGGCGGGAACACCCTCGCCGGTCTCTGGTGCAGCGGATGATCCGCCTCTTTGCGCAGATCCACCAGGGCTCGCAGCCGCACCCGCGGATCGAGCACGAGGTTGGGGTGCTCGCGGTGCCGTAAGGCGGAGACGACCTCCACGTCGTGCCGCTCGGCGAGGGCTCCGGCCAGGTTGAACGTGGTGGTGATCGTGCCTCCGATCCCGTAGGCGTTGTGAATCAGGAAAGAGATCTTCATGGTGGCCTAGACCGTGTCAACGCCCCGTTCGTTGTTCGCCGTTACCACTCTGTGGCCGGGCCGTACGCCAGGGACGGTTTCGCCGATTCCGGAATGATCTCGGACATAAGTGGCCTGGGCCATATCGGTTTGCCCCCGATGTGTGGATAGCTGGATGTGTTTGCCCGCAGCAGCGTCGCATCACGGGTGCACCCTCGTATCGATCTTCAGGAGACCCATGCGCCCCCGTACAGCCTCCACCCCGCGCATCACCTCCCTCCCGCCCCTCGCCCTGGCCGGCGGTGCCCTGACCGTGGGGGTGGGCGGTCTGTATCTCGCCGGGCTGCTCCTCACGGGCGGCCAGATCGACTCCGGTACGACGGTGCGCGGGGTGGAGATCGGGGGGCTGAGCCGCGCGGAGGCGGTGCGGAAGCTGGAACGGGAGCTGGGCGCGACCGGCGCCCGGGAGCTGCCCGTGAAGGTCGGTGACCGCACCGGCAGCGTCGATCCGGAGCGCGCGGGTCTCTCCTACGACGTCCAGGAGACCGTCGACCGGGCGGCGCGCACCGGCGCCGATCCGCTCAGCGTGTTCGGCGGGCTCTTCCGCTCGGGCGGCGACATCGAACCCGTCGTCGACCTCGACGAGGGCAAGGCCCGGGCGGCCCTCGGGCAGCTGGCGAAAGGGCTCGACCAGAAGGTCAGGGACGGCGCCGTCGCGTTCGACGACGGGCAGGTGAAGACCGTCGCACCGCGGACGGGGTACGCGCTGGACGTGGACACCGCTGTCGGGCCCCTGCGCGACTCCTTCCTGCGCGGCCACACCGCGACCGCCACTCCCCTGCCCACCCGCGAGACCCGGCCGAAGGTCACCGCCGACGAGGTGCGGCAGGCGGTACGCGGCTTCGCGGAGCCGGCCATGTCGGGCCCCGTCACGCTCACCGCTGCGGGCAAGCGGTTCACGGTCGGCCAGGAGGCCCTGGGCGAGCATCTGACCATGAGCCCGGACAGCGGCGGCGCACTGAGACCGGAGCTCGACGCGAAGGGGCTGCGCACCGAAGCCGCAGTGGCGGGCCCGCTGGACGACATCACCACGACCGCCGAGAACGCGAAGCTGCGGCCGGAAGGCGACAAGGCCGTGGTGACCGAGGACGCCACGGTGGGACAGTCGGTCGGTGCCAAGGCGCTCGGCGAGGCGGTGCTGCCGCTGCTCACCAAGTCGGGCGCCGACCGCAGCGGCGAGGTGGAGGTACGCCGGACCCAGCCGGAGGTGACCCGCGAGAACGCCGCGGAGCTGGGGCTGACGGAGAAGATGTCCTCCTTCACCGTCCACTTCGAACCGGCCGAGTACCGCACGAAGAACATCGGCCGGGCCGTGGAGCTCATCAACGGCTCCGTCGTCGAGCCGGGCGAGACCTGGAGCTTCAACCGGACCGTCGGTGAGCGCACCGAGGCCAACGGCTTCATGGACGGCATCATCATCCTCGACGACAAGTTCACGAAGGCGTCCGGCGGCGGGGTCTCGTCCGTGGCGACGACCCTGTACAACGCGTTGTTCTTCGCCGGGGTCAAGCCCGTGGAGCACGGCGCGCACTCGTTCTACATCGAGCGCTACCCGGAGGGCCGCGAGGCGACGGTCGCCTGGGGCAGCCTGGACCTGCGGTTCACCAACGACTCCGGCAAGGCCGTCTACATCCAGGCCGAGTCCACGGACACCTCCGTCACCGTCTCGTTCCTCGGCACTCGCAAGTACGACGAGATCAAGTCGGTCACGGGTCCGCGCACCAACGTGAAGCAGCCGGAGAAGAAGGTGAGCGACGACACGGAGTGCGTGCCGCAGACACCGCTCGAAGGGTTCGACGTCACCGTGGAGCGGGTGTTCTACGACGACGGCCGGGAAGTGAAGCGGGAGCCGTACCGCACGCACTATACGCCGCGTGACGAGATCGTCTGCGAGTGATCCATTCCCCGTTCACCTTCCCCTGCAACTCTCCCTTCCGACCGGAGCGTTGACCCCGCCCCGGAGCGCCAGCACAATGAGCGGCCACTGATTGAGAGCGCTCTCAAGGGAGATCCATGACTGGCAGACAAGGCCCGGCCCCCCTCAGCCGGCGTTCGCTCATCGGTGCCGGGCTCGGCATCAGTGCCGCGGGACTCACCGCCGCAGGCACGGGCCAGGCCCTCGCGGCCGGCTCCGCCGGTGCGCGTCCCTCAGCGGGTCCGGCCCGGGGGCACGCTTTCCTCACCGCCGCCATGGACGCCTACCCCGACCACGGCGACATCCGCCTGACGCAGAGCTACACCGACCAGGCCGGCCTCTTCAGCACCGCTTTCACCTACGACAACGCCCTCGCGATCCTGGCCCATCTCGCGGCCCGGACCCCGGCCGGCCTGACCAGGGCCAAGACTCTGGGCGACGCCCTGCTCCACGCCCAGGACCACGACCCGGCCCACGACGACGGCAGACTCCGGCAGGCCTACAACACCGGCCCGTACACCTTCTACGACGGCTCGCTCCAGCCCGACGGCTTCGTACGGGCGGACGGCACCGCCAACGTCGGGACCCAGTTCGGCTTCACCGGCACGGCCGTGGGCGACATGGCCTGGGCGGGCATCGCGCTGAGCACCCTCGCCCGCCGCACCGGGGCGCGCCGCTTCCTCACCGGTGCCGTCCGGATCGGCGAGTGGATCGAGCGGACCGGCCGGACCGACGAGCCACTGGGCGGCTACAAGTTCGGGGTCGACGGGGCGAACCAGAAGCTGCCGTTCACCTCGACCGAGCACAACACCGATCTGGTCTGCCTCTTCGGGCGGCTCGCCCTGCTCACCGGCGACCGGGTGTGGCGCGAGCGGCAAGCCCGGGCCGAGGCGTTCGTGAAGCGGATGTGGGAGCCGTCCGGAGGGTTCTTCTACACCGGCACGAACGACGGCGTGACGGTCAACAAGTCCCCGATTCCCGAGGACACGCAGACCTGGACGCATCTGGCGTTCGGCTCCCGCAGCCCCGGCTGCTCCCGTTCGCTGGACTGGGCCGTGGCGGAGCTGGCCGTTCTGGATCACTCCGGGCGCACCAACAGCACGGTGCCCGCGGGGCAGTCGTACGAGGGCGTCACGTTCAGCTCGGCGAGCCTGCTCGCGAACGAGGGCGCGCCGATCGCCGACGGCCAGCCCAAGCCCGACCGCAACGGCGTGTGGTTCGAGGGGACGGCACATCTCGCGCTCGCCCTGCGCGACCGTGGGGCCCGTGGTGACGAGGCACGCGCACGGCGGCTGCTCGACTCGATCGAGCAGGCCCAGGATCTGCTGGGCGGCACTCAGACCGTCGGAGGCAAGGCACTGCCCGAGCGCGGTGGGGTGGTGTCCGCGAGCAGTCCGCTGGACACGGGGTTCGGCTTCGGCTACTACCCGTACCGGCACACCGGGGCGACCGCCTGGTACCTGATGGCCGCGGCCCGCTTCAATCCGCTCCGGGTGTGACGGGGCGGCCCGGTCCGCTGCCGCGTGCGGCGGACCGGGCGGCGTCTCAGGCGAGGCGGTTCACGGCCTGGGTCGTCAGTTCGTAGCGGGCGCCGACGACGGCCAGCTTGCCGGTGGCGATCCTGGCGGCGAGTTCGGGTTCCCCGGCCAGCCGGGAGCGTACGAGCCGGACGTTGGCGCTCACGGTCGCGTCGATCCTGGCGTCCCCTTCCTGGCCGTGGTCTATGGCCGGGCCTATCTGGTCGACCAGGTACTGCATGTGGGCGGGCAGGTGGTCCCCCGACTGCTCCGCCGCCACGGCGGCACGCACCGCGCCGCACGACTGGTGACCGAGGACGACGACCAGCGGTATGCCGAGTTCCAGGACGCCGTAGGCGACGCTGCCGAGCACGGCCTCGTCCAGCACCTCACCGGCGGTGCGCACGGTCATCAGGTCCCCCAGTCCCTGGTCGAAGACCAGCTCGGGGGGAACGCGCGAGTCGATGCAGCCGAGCACGACCGCGAAGGGGTGCTGGGAGGTGGCCAGCGTCCGCCGGATGGCGGGGTTCTCGTGCGGGTGGCGTTCCCGGTAGGTGCGCCAGCGGCGGTTGCCAGCGGCCAGCTCCCTCAGGGCCTCGTCCGGGGTGCCGGGTCGCGGCGCTGCGGGGCCGGGAGCGGTGGGGGCGGCGGTGGCCGTACCGGTGGCACCGAGGCCCGCGCCGAGGGCCGCGGCCCCGGTCAGCGCGGTGCGCAGCAGGGTGCGGCGGGCGGTGCCGTCGGTGGTCGGCCGTGCACCGGCGAAGGGGTGCGGTTCGGGACCGGTACCTCTGTGGGAGGTGGCATGTGAGTTCACGGCCAGAACGTATGCCCGATTGCGCGGCCGGCCGGGATCCTTGCCGTTTCATGGTGAGAGTTGGGTAAGTGATGCTCTTACCTTGAAAAGTCTTTGACGGTCCCTCAGGCAACCAGCGGGAACGCCCGGGCCCACCGGCCCGGGCGTCCTGTCATGCGGGGGTGATCAGACCAGGTCGAACCGGTCCAGGTTCATGACCTTGACCCACGCCGCGACGAAGTCGTTGACGAACTTCTCCTTCGCGTCGTCGCTCGCGTAGACCTCGGCGAGGGCGCGCAGCTCGGAGTTCGAGCCGAAGACCAGGTCGGCGCGGGAGCCGGCCCACTTGACCTCACCCGTGGCGGTGTCGCGGCCCTCGAACGTGGTCTGGTCCTCGGACGTCGACTTCCACTCGATGCCCAGGTCGAGCAGGTTGACGAAGAAGTCGTTCGTCAGCGAGCCGGGCGTCTTGGTGAAGGCGCCGAGCTGGGACTGCTGGTGGTTGGCGCCCAGCACGCGCAGGCCACCGACCAGGACGGTCATCTCGGGGGCGCTCAGGGTGAGCAGGTTCGCGCGGTCCAGGAGCAGGAACTCGGCCGGCAGGCGGTTGCCCTTGCCGTGGTAGTTGCGGAACCCGTCGGCGGTCGGCTCGAGCGCCTCGAACGACTCGGCGTCGGTGTGCTCCTCCGTCGCGTCCACGCGGCCCGCGGTGAAGGGGACCTCCACCTGGAAGCCGGCTTCCTTGGCGGCCTTCTCGACGGCGGCGGTGCCGCCGAGGACGATCAGGTCGGCCAGGGAGACCTTCTTGGCGCCGGAGTTGAACTCGTGCTGGATGCCTTCCAGGACCCGCAGGACCTGCGCCAGCTCGTCGGGCTCGTTGACCTCCCAGCCGCGCTGCGGCTCGAGGCGGATACGGGCGCCGTTGGCACCGCCGCGCTTGTCGCTGCCGCGGAAGGTGGACGCCGAGGCCCACGCGGTGGACACCAGCTGCGAGACGGACAGGCCCGACTCGAGGAGCTTGGTCTTGAGGGTCGCGATGTCACCGGCGTCGACGCTCTCGCCCTCGGCCTGGGGCAGCGGGTCCTGCCACACCAGGGTCTCGGCCGGGACCTCCGGGCCGAGGTACAGCGACTTCGGACCCATGTCACGGTGGGTCAGCTTGAACCAGGCGCGGGCGAAGGCGTCCGCGAACTCCTGCGGGTTCTCGTAGAACCGACGGGAGATGGGCTCGTAGATCGGGTCGAAGCGCAGCGCCAGGTCCGTGGTGAGCATCTTCGGACGGTGCTTCTTCGAGGAGTCGTGCGCGTCCGGGACGGTCTCCGGGGCGTCCTTGGCCACCCACTGGTTGGCGCCGGCCGGGCTCTGCTCGAGCTCGTACTCGAACTCGAAGAGGTTCTTGAAGAAGCCGTTGCTCCACTGGGTGGGCGTGCTGGTCCAGGTGACCTCGAGGCCGGAGGTGATGGCGTCGCCGCCCTTGCCCGTGCCGTAGGTACTGCGCCAGCCCAGGCCCTGCTCCTCCATGGAGGCGGCCTCGGGGTCGGCGCCGACGTTGTCGGCCGGGCCCGCGCCGTGGGTCTTGCCGAAGGTGTGGCCGCCGGCGATCAGCGCGACGGTCTCCTCGTCGTTCATCGCCATGCGGCGGAACGTCTCGCGGATGTCGCGGGCCGCGGCGATCGGGTCCGGGTTGCCGTTGGGGCCCTCGGGGTTGACGTAGATGAGGCCCATCTGGACGGCGCCGAGCGGGTTTTCCAGATCGCGCTCGCCCGTGTAGCGCTTGTCGTCGAGCCAGGTGGTCTCGGGGCCCCAGTACACGTCCTCCTCGGGCTCCCAGACGTCCGCGCGGCCGCCGGCGAAGCCGAAGGTCTCGAAGCCCATCTGCTCCAGAGCGACGTTGCCGGTGAGGATCATGAGGTCGGCCCAGGAGATGCTCTGGCCGTACTTCT
>NZ_JBEXSH010000091.1:0-16830 GCF_040613555.1 Streptomyces sp. NPDC006265 | reverse complement strand
CACCCCGGGGTGGGGTGGGTGCTGGGTGGGGGGGGTGGGGGGGCCCCCCCGAGCGGGCCCCCGCCCCGGGTTCCTCGGACTCAGTGGTCGTACGACATCGCTGACCTCCTCTCGGCCGGGTGGCGCCGTGCCGGCATCACCAGAGCGTCCTGGCCGTCGATCACGCCGGCAGCCACGGGCACCGTCGGGACAGCGGGCCGCCCGCACCGACACGAGCGGCCCACCCCGCCTCCTCGGGTGAATGGCTCCGGAACCCGACGACCACGCTCAGTCGGGAACCGAAGCCGCCGTTGACCAACACCCGGTTGGAGAACCCGAGTTCGAGGCGGACGATGTTCAGTCAAGCGCCGGGTGCGGACCCTGGGGAGAGGGAAGGATGTAGTCCTGCGTAGGCCCGCGTAGTCCAGGGTTGGGGTGAACGGGATGACGAGTAAGCCGCACGCTCAGACCATCGCGGACCTGATCCGCGCGGCTTGCAGGGAACGCGGCTGGGGCCCCACTGACCTGGCCCGAGCCGTCGGCCGGGATGAAGGCAGCGGCCCCGGCCGCATAGACCGCCAGTACGCCCGCAAATGGATGACCGGCGACCGGACGCCCGGCTTCTGGTGGCCCCACGTCGCCCGCGTCCTCGATCTCGACCCCGACCTGGCGAAGATCCGTCAATCCCGCGCCCCCGCACCGGCTCACGCCGATACCGTGGCCTCAGTCATTGAGTTGGGAAGGAACGACCTCGACGTGGACCGCCGGAACTTCCTCACCGCGTCCAGCGGCTACGCCCTCGCCGCACTCGGCCTGCCCGACCCCGAAAGCATCACCCGACGCGTCACCAGCACGACGCCAAGCGCCGTGCGCGTCGGCCGCGGCGAGGTCGAAGCCATCAAGGTCATGGTCAGAACCCTCGGAGACTCCGCCTCCGAGCTCGGCGGCGGTCACGCCCGCCACCTCGCCGTGCGCTACCTCACCGAAGACGTGGCCCCCTGGCTGAACGGCAAATACACCGAAGCCACGGGTAAGGAACTGTTCGCAGCCACCTCCCAGCTCACGCACCTCGCAGGCTGGATGGCACAGGACGAGGGCGACACCGCCGAGCTCCAGGGCATCGCTCAGGGCTACTACGCTCACGCCTACCGGCTCGCCGACGAAGCCGGCGACCCTGAACTTGCCGGCACCGCCCTCCGCGGGCTCGCCGTGCAGTGCATCGATCTCGGCTACCGCGCCGAAGCCGTTCAGCTCAGCGAAGCCTGCGTCCACTACGGCCGAACTCTGCAGAACCCGCGCGCCGTGGCCTACTACAACGCAACCCTCGCCAACGCCGCCGCCCAGGACAACGACCGCACGCTCGCCACCCAGCACCTCGCCCTCGCCGAGACCGCCATCGGCAAGCCCTCAACCGGCACTGGCGACTCGTGGGCCGCCCACTACTCGCCCGGCCGCTGGGCCCACGAAACCGGGATGATCCACACCCGCCTCGGCGACCTCACCGCCGCCGAAGAACACCTACGCCTTGCCCTCGAAATCCACGGCCTCGACCGCCGCCGCACCCGTGCCATCGTCCTGGCCGACCTCGGCGGCGTCCGCCTACGCCAAGGCAACGTGGATGGCGCCATGTCCACCTGGGCTGACTTCCTTGACTGCGCCGATGGCGTCCGCTCCGTCAAGGTCCGCTCCGCCATCCAGGACATGCGTGTACGTCTCCGTCGCTTCCCGAACTTGCCCCAAGCCCAAGAGCTGAGGACACGGGCGGCAGCCCCCGCGTAAGCCTGTCTCCGAGCGTCATGGAGTCGACAACCCTCCTGTTCACCCTCGGACTTGGAGCTCGCGTCGGTACGGTGGCTCATCATGAAGGCGTTCACGTTTCAGCAGGGCAAAGACTTGTGGGAAGCCGGGCGTACGCCGTCCTTGCTCCACGCCTACGCCACCGTCGATCTCGGCCACAATCCGGAGCTCGCCGAGCTCATTCGCGGCGTCCGCAACGCGACGAAGGACGACCCCCTGACCCACGTCGGCGACGAGTGGTTCCACATCACGCTGTACCAGCTGAGTTCACGAGCTGCCCGCGATGTCCCGGAAGCCGAACGGCAGGCTCTCGCGGCCGAGTTGGCCAAGCAGATGCACTCCATCGCCCCGTTCACCATCACCGCTGGAAGTCCTCTGGCGTACCCCACCGGGATTCTTTTTGACCTTGGACCGGACGAGCCGCTGAACGCTCTGCGCACTGCCGCCACCCGGGCCTTCGAGCTCATTTACGGGCCCGACGCGACGACGTATGAGTCCGGAGTGATCCACCTAACTGAGTCGTACGCCACGGCCGAGGTGCCCTTGGATCACTTCCACCAGATCCACCGCCGTCTGCGCCGCGTCCGACCAAGCCACGCACCGCTCCGCGTGGACTCCATCGAGTTGGTCGACGTCACGGCCAGCTCAGAGAAGAAGACGATCACTTGGGAGCCCGTCGCCCCTCTGATCCCGCTCGAGATGTGATGCCGAACTCATCGGGAAGAGCTTGGAGTGCTCGAATGCGACACCGGGGCGCGGCATCCCACACGACAGACACCGCTCGGTCGGCCACGCAGAAAGCGACACGACCTGCAGGGGACACGGCCTGTGCCGCGACTTCGACCGGAGTGATCGCCGACATCCATCCCGACGAGCCCCTCAACGACCTCCACACCACCGTCCGCGCCGCGATCCAGACGGTGTGCGGGTCCAACGCCACGGGCTACCCCACCAAGGTCCCGTACGTACCCGCGGTGTCCGGCGAACGCCCCGGAGGTGACCTTGAGGCGGTCGTGGGTGTGGTGGCCCTGGCTCTCGGTGATCATCTGACGTTGGACGACGCCTGCCGCCCAATGGATGCAGACCTCCAGAGTTATGCCAAGTGTCGGCAGCTGTCTCACCGGGTCCGCCCGGTGCAAACGTGCTGGTGAGGACACAGTTAGGTTCCTGGTTCTCTAGATGTCTCAGGGGAGCGCCATGGACTACTTCTTCACGTCGCGCGACAAGGTGCGCCGGCATTACGAACCGGTGGACCGCACCGCCCCCAGATGTGCCCAGGCCGGCCGGAGGTCGTCCCAAAGGTCGCGAGGGTTGGTCTCCTCCTCCCACCGGGAGGCGTTCTCGTACCGCAGCCGGGCCTCGGCCTTCTCCGCCGGTAGGTTCAACCGCCCTGCCTCGCGGGCGATCTTCTCGGCCGTGGGGGCAGGCAGATCGGCATCGTTCCAGGCCGCGAGCAGCCGCTCTGCGTGCGGGAGCAGCGGCGCGGCCGCGCTGACGTACAGCTCGGCCAGCTCCACCATCGGCGAGTCGGCGAGGCGCTCACGCCCGGCGGGCAGCAGCTCGTCCTGCACCATCGCGACGACCCGGGCCAGCGTGTGGAAGCTCTCGGTGTGCAGGCGCTGCCACCAGTCCGCCCCTTGCGGGAAGACGGGATCCGGCTCTTCTTCCACCTGCCGCATCCGCTGGAAGAACGTGCTGCCGAAGGCGACTTCGTCCGCGGTGGACTGCCACTGCTGGGGCATTCGGCCTGGCGCCGCCCGAACCCCGGGTGGAAGTTCGACACGGTCAGCCGATCGGCGCAACCAGCTCCTTCCCGCGGCTCCCCGCCCATAGGGTGGGTAGATCCGGGTGGGAGGACGGTGAAGATCCGGTGCGCCGACGGAAGTTGCTCGCGGGCCTGGCGGCCACGGCCGCCGCTCCACTGCTCGGGAGCGGAACCGCGCAGGCCAACGAAGCCCTGCTCGGCGAGCTGCTCGTCGCCCGGCTCCGGGATGCGATGCTCGGATTGGGTGCGGCGACGGACTCGCCGTCGTCCGAGGCGCTCTCCAGTAACTTCGCCCGCGCGCTCGCCGACTTCGACGCCTGCCGCTACGCGTCCCTCGCCGTGCGCCTGCCCCGCCTCATCCGCGCCGGCCACGCGCTTTCCACCAACGACGAGGCCACGGAGCACTACGCCCTCCTGGCCAAGAGCTACCTGCTGGCCACCCGCATGCTCGTGAAGATGGACGAGCAGCAGCTCGGCTGGATGGCCGCCGACCGTGCGCGGCAGCTCGCCGAGGCAGGTGGAGACGTCCTTGTGGTCGCCGAATCCGCCCGTCAGTTGGCCGTGCTCGCCAGGAAGGCGGGATGGCATGACCAGGCGTTGTCGATCGCGCTCTCCGCCGCCGATCACCCGGATCTGCGAGGCGTCGGACGAGCCGGCACCGCGGTACGCGGGCTCCTGGTGCAGAGCGCGTCGTACACCCTTGCATGCCGAGGCGACCGGGACGGGATGCGCGAGCTGACCGACGAAGCCGCCGCCATCGCCAAGGAACTCGGCGGCGCCACCCTGCTGCGCGAGCACGGCGGCGGGTTCAGCCCCCTCACCGTGCGACTCCACAGAATCAGCGCCGAAAACCACGCAGGCGATCCCCGGGCCGCGCTCGACGCAGCCCGCGCAATCTCGCTGAAGGCGCTGCCCAGCGTCGAACGCCGCTCCCGCGCCCTGGGCGACATCGCCATCACCTACGATGGCCTCGGCCGCCGCAGCGACTGCGTCCGTACCCTTCTCGCTGCCGAGCGATGCGCTCCACAGGAGACCCACGCCCGTCCGGCGACGAAGTCGCTGATCTCCAGCCTGCTGGTCTCAGGACCCACCTCGACGGAACTGCGCGGCCTCGCCGAACGCAGCGGCGTTCTCGTCTGAGGAGCGATGCACCGCGGCGGCGCCGGATGCCCGGCGGCGCCGGGATCCCGCTTCGCACAGGGGCGGCTATGTGTCCTGCGGCTCGAGGTCGTCCGCCCGAACGATCACGCGCTCGCCGTGCGGTCCTGGAGCCTCCACCCTGATCTCGCCGTCGACGGTCGGCACCACCGCTCGACGTACCCCGTAGTCCTCGCCAGGAACCACGAGGTCAACCTCGTAGCCCGGCGGCGGCCCCGCCACCACCGTGCGGTGCTCGTCGTCCATCAACCAAGCTGCACGGACGACTTCCCCTTCGCGCCCCTCATCCTCGCCACGAACCACCCGGACCCGTGCCCGCGGGGGCAAGCCCGCCGGCCGCTCAGCAGCAAGTGCGTCCTGCGCGGCTGCTCCGGCCCAGTGCGTGACCACATCGACCGCGGGCTCGGAGGAACCACGCGCGATCCCTCGCGGCATCCCATCGCTATTGGCCAGAGCGGGCACGTTCGGCCAGCGACGGATCAACCAGGCCCACTCGGAGGCCGCCGCCGTCGGCTGAGCGTGTTCGGCCGACAGTCCCAGCTCATCGGCGAGTTCGTGCACCATCGCGGGACCTTGGTCGAGATGCCACAGCACACTGCCGACGTCGACATCCGCAATGGGCCGACACCGCCGCTTGGACAGACCCGCGAGCACCACAGCGAGCATCCCGCGAATTGCCCGCCCGTCCCAACTGTCCGCCGACTGATGCCCCAGGCTCGCGATCTGGTCAGCGCGTTCGACCGACTGCTCCCACTCCAACGGACGCCCTTCCGTCATGCCGCGAGCCCCCAGGTCTCGAACGAATAGCGCTTACCGGCGACTCGCGAGACATCCAAGGGTGCGAGCCGTCGTTCGCTGCCGATGCCGGGATAGCCGTACTGGTGAGACAGGAGGGGCCGTGAGACACCCGAACTGTTCCTAACCAGGGCGGGGTCGGGCAGGCCGTTGCCGATGCCTCGGCTCATGCCGCCCCACCGGGGCTCCGGTGCGTCCGGCACCCAGCCGTCCCCGGAGCCGTGCGAGAGGGCGGCCTGGACGAAGGCCGACTTCACGGGGGCATTCGGGTCCCCGGTCCGGGTCAGCCACCGCCAGCACTCGGCCACCGGGTCGCCGGGCGCCGCAGTGCGGGCCAGGTCATGGCCGGCGCGAGGCAGGACGGTGGTGACCAGCTCGGCGACCCGCACGTCGTCGCGCAGCTGCCACAGCACCGACGGCCAGCCGATCGCGTCGACCGGCTGGTGCTCACGCAGGTGCAGGGCGTAGAGGACCATGGCGACGATGGAGCGCATGGCCACGTCGTCCCAGCACTGCTCGTCCATCCCGCCGGGCCGGCCGGCCGCGGTGGCGTCGGTGGCGCGCCGTACGGCCTCGTCCCACGCTTCGGGGTCCGGTGAGCGAGGGGGCATGGGCTGGCTCCTGCTGGTCGGTCGGGGCGTGGGCTGGAAAGCGGACTGTCCGAACCTACCGCTGCACTTGGTGAGTTCGTGGCGGACTGTGGCCGGATTGGAGAAGATGTCCTAGCAGCCGCGCGGAGAAAAGCGGGCCGACGAGACGTGCCGCTGGGGCTCCGTGCTCGTGGTGAATCGACGAGGAGCCTCATGAGTGGCGTGCACGTGACACCGTCGGGCGGTCGGCCGGGCGGCGTCCTGTTCCGCATTGACGCCCGCGTCAGTGCTGGCACCGGACCAGGATCGGTGTTGACCGTGCACCTGAGCCGGCATGATCCACGGCCGCAACCCGAGCCTGACGACACACTGCTCACCCAATTCCTGACGGCCGTCGACTCCGGCTCAACCGCGTACTCCCGCGGATTGCAGACGTCAGCGGCCGTCGCATCCCGAGTCTGCGAGGACGAGCCGCCTGACCTCGTCGTGGACAGGCTCATGTCGACATTGTGCGCGGCGACGGTCGCCGGAGCCCTGATCGACGACCAGACCTGTCGCGTGGGGCTGAGGTCCACGTCCGAGCAATTGGACAACCGGGACGGCATGCTGCTGACCATGACCAGCGAGACGACCGATGCGCCCGTCGAGTTGTTCCCCGCGCTTCTGTACTGCTGGCGCTCGTGGTGGCGTCAGCAGGCCAAGGCGCTACAGGACGGGCCTCATACGCCCTCGCCTCCCAGGCGCGGTGACCCGGACGCGTACGCCGGCGACATCGCCTCGTACATCGAGCAGGCCATGGACTTCCGTCGCAGGCACCCTCCAGTTCCTCTCAGGATGCCGTTGCCACCCGAGCGTCTCGACCTGATCGAGGACGGCCGGCACTTCACCGTCCGGCTGGCCGGCGTCGAGCCCACCACCTGGCCCGATCCGCCCTCCCGGGACCGTAGTGACTTCTTCGGCGACGGCCTGGACGGCCTGGACATGTGACGGGGCGGACCGGAAGCCGCTGGAGTGCCCGAACGCCTCTTGGTTCTACGGCGGTTGAAGTGGGTGGACCAGCGAGGGAGAATGCGTTCCGTCACGGCTTCGTTCGGTGTCGTGTCCAGATGGTGGGTCGAGGGCGGGGATGGCATCAGGTGAGTTGTGGCCGCATCAGGCCGAAGCGGTGGAAGCGATCACTCGGGCCATCGGCAGCGGCGGTCGAACGACCCTGATCGCCGCATGCGGGACGGGCAAGACCCGGATCGGCCGTGCCGCAGTGGCTCGTCTGGACACGGTCCGGCGGGTGCTGGTCGTGCTGCCTACGATCGAGCTGCTGGTCCAGACCCTGCGCGCCTACCGCGACGCCGGCGATGGCCCGCTGGGCACGGTGGTCGCGCTCTGTTCGGATCCCAGCGTCGCGGAACTGGAGCTGCTGCACGGCGAACCGGACGTCCTCGTCACCACCGCCTCCGAGGTGCTCGCGGAGTGCGTCCGCGGTGAGGAATGCGCCACCGTGCTGTCGACCTACGCCTCCCTGCCCGTGCTCGCCGACGCGCACAGCCGCCACGGTCTCCCCGACTGGGACCAGGTCGTCATCGACGAGGCTCACCGGACCACCGGACGGGCAGACGGCCCGTGGAAGGCTGTGCACCGTGACGAGCTGGTGCCGGCCCGGCGGCGCCTCTACATGACGGCCACCCCCCGGATCTCGGACCACGGCGGAGAGTCCGTATCGATGCAGGACACCACAATCTTTGGGCAGGTGTCCTACCGGCTGCCGTTCTCCAAGGCGATCGAGATGGGCCTGCTGGCCGACTACCGGGTCGTGGTCCCCGTCGTCACCGACGAGGAGGTGCACCGGCTGGCCGCCGACGAGACGCTGGCGGTGACCCTGGGCGGAGCCAAGCTCTCCCCGGGCATGCTCGCCGGGCAGATCGCGGTCCTGCGCGCCATGCGGGAGTTCGGGGCGCGCCGGGCGATCTCGTACCACCACCGGGTCGCCGAGGCGAAGAAGTGGGCGCAGACCCTGCCGGCGGCGGCAGCGCTGCTGCCGGGCAGTATCGACCTGTGGGCCGGGCACGTCTCCGGGATGCAGGCCCCGCACCTGCGCCGCCGAGTCATCGAACGGCTGGCCGACCCCGACGGGGACATGGTCATGGTCTCCAACGCCAAGGTCCTCGCCGAGGGCGTGGATGTCCCCGCGGTCGACGCCGTCGTGTTCACCCGCCCCCGCGACTCTGCGGTGGACACCGTCCAGGCAGTCGGGCGGGCGCTGCGCACCGGCGGACGCAGCGAAAAGGTGGCCACCATCGTGGTGCCGCTGCTCTTGTCGGCCGGAGAGAGCCCTGAGGCCGCGCTGGAGGGCAGCGCGTGGGAGCCGGTGTGGCAGGTGATCCGGGCCCTGCGCGATCACGACGACCGGCTGGAGGAATACCTGCGCATCAAACGCGCCGAACTCGGTGAGGGCCGCCTGTTCGAGGGCGGACCGCGGGAGGCGAGGCTGCCGCCCTGGCTGCACGTCCTCGGCGTCGACATGCCGGCGGACTTCGCCCAGGCCATCACCATCCGCGCGCTGCGCGCGAGTTCGCCGAGCTGGGACGAGTACTTCGGCGCCGCGCGGGCCTACGCCTACCTGCACGGGCACGCCAACACGCCGGGAAAGTGGGTCAGCCCCGGCGGCCTGAGGGTCGGCCAGTGGATCCTCGACCAGCGCAAGGCGCGGCGGGAGGGGCGGCTGAGCCGCGAGCGCGAGGACGCGCTGCAGACTCTGCACATCGTGTGGAACGTCATCGACGACGTCTGGGCCACGGCACTGGGGCACGCACAGAAGTTCCACGCGCAGCACGGCCACCTCAATGTGCGCCAGGACGAACGCACCGAGGACGGCTACGGGCTCGGCCAGTGGATCGGCTGGCAGCGTATGGCCTACCGGCAGGGCAAACTGCCCGACGAGCGGATCGCCGCTCTGGACCAGCTGGGCATGATATGGGACAAGGCCCTGACCGCTTGGCAGCGCAACTACACCGAGGCCCAGCAATACTTCGCCGAGCACGGCGACCTTCTCGTTCCGAACTCCCACACCACGCCATCTGGGTGCAGCCTGGGGTCCTGGGTCGGCCGGCAGCGCGAACACCACGAGGCCGGCAAGCTGTCCGCCGAACAGATCGTGCTGCTGGATGCGATCGGGATGGCCTGGCGGCCGTTGGACGAAGCGTGGCAGCAGGCGTACCAGTACGCCTGTGCGTACCGGGAGCGCCACGGCCACCTCGATGTCCCCAGCGCGTACGTCGGCTCCGATGCGTTCCGGCTGGGCACCTGGATCGGCAACCAGCGAAAGGCCCGCCGCGAGGACCGGCTGAGCGCGGACAAGATCCGCGCGTTGGAGGATCTGGGCATCGTCTGGGACCCGCTGGAGGCGAAGTGGGAACGGGGCCTTGCTGAGGCCCGTAGTTACAAGGACAGATACAAGGACCTGCGTGTCCACGCCAAGTACGAGTCCCCGTCCGGATACAAGCTCGGCGGCTGGATCGCTGACCAGCGAAAGGCGCGGGCACAAGGCCGGCTGGCCCAGCACCGAGTCGAGAAGCTCGACGCCATAGGCATGGCGTGGGCCGTGCCCGATGACACCTGGAAGGTCGCCTACCGGGACCTGCGCTCCTATCGCGAGGAAAACGGACACCTGGACCTTCCCCAGGACTTCATCTCGACATCGGGCATCAACCTCTACTCGTGGGCAGCGACCCAGCGGACCGTACGGGCTAGCGGGAAACTCTCCGAGGAGCGCCAGCGGCTTCTCGACGGTATCGATTTCCCGTGGGATCTCGAACGCGATCGCTGGATGCGCCGCTACCACGAGGTGTCCGCCGCGATGGGGGAGGCCAAGAGCCCGCGTAGCCTGCCCGCGGGTTCACCCGAGCGGGTCTGGCTCGACAATCAGGCCGTGGGCTACCGCAAGAACCGTCTGGATCCCGAGCGCCGGGAACTCCTTGAGGCCCTAGGAGTAACGGCCGACCAGCTCTGGACCATATGGCGGAGTGCCTACGACGAGCTCGTCGCCTTCCACAAAGAGGAAGGTCATTTCCAGGTGCCTGCTGAATACCGGACCATTGATGGAACATTTCTGGCAGCGTGGAAGAACGTCCAGCGGACTCAGCGGAACCAGGGGAAACTGCCCCAGGAGAGGATCAGGCTTCTCGACAAAATCGGCTTCCCATGGGACCCCTATGCTGAGCACTGGGACAACCGGTACAACGAGGCGGTCGCTTTCAAGGAGCGCAACGGCCATCTCCGGCCTCCGCGCGGATCCAGGCTCGACAAGTGGCTGGTGCGCCAACACCGCAATCACGAACGCGGAATTCTCAACCGTACCCATCTCGGCCTACTCGACCGGCTCGACGCCCAGTGGTTCGCGGCGGCCACCGACACCGGTGCCCCGAGTCCCGAACAGTGGGGTGGCTACCGGAGGGAATCGACGCTGACGGACAGCGCGTGACCGGTGGGAAGCAAGGCGCGGTAGCGGCGGCCCGGCCGGTGCCCGACCGAGTCGGTGTCGGGAACCAAGCCTTCCAACAAGCTCTGCGCGGCGTCATCCGCGGTGACGATGGCGTGCACCGCGTGCGCCCGGCTGCGGTCTTTGACCACCAGCTCGTCCATGTGCTGCTGTCGCCTCGGCGCCCATGCGATCAGTGACCGCAGCAGGTCCGCGGTCTCACGGGTCGTCGTCGTGCGGATCGGCAGGTCGGGCATTCCGGACAGCTGCGGGGCAGCATTCGTGACGGCGACGATGAGGGTATTCGCCCACCGTCCACGGACCGAGGCTCCGTACCGGCCCCTCAGGACTTCCCCGACCTTGGGCACCGCCCCGATCCGGGTGGCGATCTGGTCGACCGCCAGGCGCTGGTCAGCCAGCTCCAGCTGATGCGGAGTGGCGACGATGACGTATGGGCCGTCGTCCGGATCGTGGGCGAAGGTGATCTCAAGCGGCGGCAGCAGCCCGACGTCGTCCAAGAGCCGAGCCACATCACCGAGTTGCCGCATCAGATCCCGCATGTGGCATAGCATGCCGCAACCGCTGCTGACTGCCCCTGCGCGGGCTCGGCCCTCAGACCCGCAGAGCACACGGCAGGGGTTCCCACATCACACCTTGTGCCCACCGCGCGCCGGCGGGCGGCTCGCAGAGTCGGTCCCGGAGCGGGCAACAGAATCGAAGGCAACGCGGCCTGTGTCCGTCGGCGCGCTCCGACGGACACAGGGGCCGACCAGCGTCAGCTCACACGGCCTCCCCCCAGATGCAGCTCGTGGACACGGGTGAACGTGTACGTGTTGCGATCGGGTTCCTGCCGCTCCCACACCAGCCACAGGGTGGAGATGGTGGCCGAGGTGCGGATTCCGGGACGAATACTCTTGCCGATCTCCGAGGCGAACTGGTCTGACCGTGCGGCCAGTTCGGGCGTATCACTGTCCTGTGCCCCGTACCCGCACGACATGTGGCACCAGTAGTGCTTCTCGGCCTTCGGGAGGACCATTCCGGCCGCGAGCAGTCCTTCGCGGACGCGCCGGTTAAGGCCCGCCAGTCCGTCCTCCGGCCAGATCTCCACGATGCCCGCGGAGCCGGATGCACGGGCCGGGCCGATCTGGATCTCGAAGGGGTCCACGTCATCGAGCTGTCTCTGCACCGCGACGGCGGCAGCCGCGAGCTGCGCGTCGTCCACGCGGACCCCGGAGGTGTTGAGCTGCCGGACGGACTGGATCGTCATGTGCAGGTCCTCGTCCGCGATCGGCGTGATCACGTCCGGGAACCGGGCGACGATCTCGCGCAGCCGGCCGAAGTAGTCGAGGACCTGCGGGTCGTCCTGCGGCAGCCACAGCACGTGCGGCTTGACCCAGTCCTCCTCCGGACCGGCCTCACTGCCCCACAGTCGATTCGGGCCCATGAAGCGCCGCATCACCGCTCCTCGCTGATCTTGGAGGGGTCGAAGTCCACGTAGACCGGTAGATGGTCGGAGGCTTCCTCGGCGGCGGCACTGCGGTGAGCCTGATAGCCGGTCAGCGCGGGCGCGACGGAGCGGCTGGCCAGGATCAGGTCAATACGCCTCGGCCCCCACGGATCGGGATCGCCGCGGCCGTCCTCCCAGTGCCCGACTGTCGGCTCCCATGGAGCACCGAGATGAGCGGCGGCATCGACCATGTACCCCTTGCGCAGCAGCGCCTCGGTCGCCCGCCGGTCCGCCAGCTGCGTCGTGCCGATCGTGCCGTCCTGCACCTGGAACTCGAGGTCGTCATGGCGCATATCGACATAGGGCTCGGCATCGTAGTACCGGCGACCGCCCTGCCCGTCGTCAACGTCCGCGGCCGAGATCGAGTTGAAGTCCCCCACACAGAACCCGGGCTGGACGCCACCTGTCGTACGAAAGGTGCCCTTCAGCCGGAGTGCCTCGTTGTACCGGAAGTCGGGGCGGAAGGGGTCGCCGTGATAGCTGGCCACGAGGATCGGCTCCCTGGCGCCGACGTCGAAGCGGGCCGTGGTGCAGCCGTGCCAGTAGTCCGGCGCGCCGAAGGGACGGTAGGAGCCCTCGACCAGGTTCACGGTGTCGGGGTTCCACATCAGAGCTGTCCACCACGGCCGGTGCCAGTTCGCGGCCATGGCAGTGCCGTGCGGGTGACCGTCGCTCACGCCCACGGTGGCGGTCAGGCCGCACTCCTCGGCCATGTCCTGGATAAGCGCGGCGGCTTCGCCTTCCCAGGAATCGCGGCTGGTGGTGTTCTCGCCGATGACGACTTCCTGCAGGGCCAGGATGTCCGGTGCGATCTCCTGGATGGCGGTGGCCCGGGCGTTCCAGGAGCTGGTGCCTCGTGTGGCGGGAGTGAGCTTGTACGCGTTGAGATTGGCAAGACGTATGGTCCGCACGTTCCCCTCCTTGTCGTGGGCTGATGGTGTTGAGCCAGGCGCCGGATGCGCCCGGCCAGGGTGATTGGTCGGTGTGTGGCTCACGGCCGGCCCCACCCCGGAATCCGGGAAGTTCTTACAGTCCCGTGGCCGGAAGCTCGGTGATCGGCGTCAGAACATCGAGTTCGGTGACAGGCTGGCGGCCGGCTCGGGGGAGGCCGAGCTGCTGGCGGGCCTCGTGGACGGCGGCGAGCTGGTCGGCGGCCGCCGGGCCCCAGTCGAAGAGTTCCGTGGCCTGTTCCGGGGTGGCCAGGACGCGGGTGTAGGTGTGGCCGGTGGCCGGATCCGGCCGTGCGGGGCCGACGCTGGTGAGTGCCGCGGCGTAGCGCAGGTAGCCGCGCCGTCCCGCAGGATCGGTGACGTGTCCCAGGAGCAGCGGATTCTCGAACTGGGCTGCTGCCTCCTCGTCGGATTCGCGACGCAGGGTGGCTACTGGGTCGCCCTGGTCCTGTTCCTCAGGTGTTCCGCCGGGCAAGATGGCGATGCCGGTGTGGGGTTCGAGGAGGACGAGGACGCGGCCGTCGGGTGCGAACAGCCACGCCCACGCCTGGGTGACGGTGAGGTTGCGCGGGGCCGGGCCGTGGTGCCAGGGGTAGCGGTAGGTCGGGCGGGCCGTCTGCAGGACGGCAAGGCGGTCGAGAACGGTGGCGGCGAGGGGGAGGCCGTTTTCCAGGAGTACTGTGCCGGCCGCATTGATCCGGGCTCGCAGCGCGGACAGGGCGCGGCGGGCATCGGTCGGAGAGAGCAGCTCGGGCAGTCGTGCGGGCTCGGCGAACTCGATTCCGGTGATCTCGCTCGGCGGCAGTCGGATCTCGCCGATCCGGTCCTCGTCCCACACGCCGCCGTCGAAGACGTAGAGAATTTCGCCGGGAAACCGCATAGCGGCGGGCGCACCGGTGCTGTCGGCGGCGATCCAGTCGACGGCCAGGCACTGGTCGACGGTGGCGGTGACTCCGAGCTCTTCCACGAGTTCACGGGCTGCTGCGTGCGCGGGGGACTCGTTCTTGTCGACGGCGCCACCGGCCAAGAGACATGTGTCGCGGTAGTCGACGTGCTGGACCAGGACCTGGCCGACGTGGTTGGTGATCAGCACGGACGTGCCGACCCACAGGGCGGCCGAGGCGCGCAGCACGCCGTACGCCTCGTCGCTCATCGTGGTGCCGGGCAGTTCACCGGGAACGGATGTGGTCGTCATGGCTCTCCGAGTCAGAAGGGGCCGGTTCGGCCGAGGGAAAGGGCGGGGCGGTCGGCCGCCGACGGGCGGTGAGCCGATGGGGCGCACCGGTGAAGGGGGACGGGCCTGAGCCGGGGGTACCGCTGCGGTCGTCGAGATTGCAGCCGGTCACCATGACCACGTCGGAGTCGTCAGCGATGGGAATCGGGTGGCTCCCGCAGTGGGGACGGAAACCGTGCCGGAGGGTGGGGTCGGTGAATCTGGCAGTAAGGAGGTCTCAGAACGCCGTGCGGACGTCGCTGCGGGGGTCTCCCCCAGGGGTCCGCTCGTCGTAGAGTCCGGCTCGGGCAGAGCGCCGCCACGGGCGGGCGTAACGAATGGCCACGTTGATGTCTTCGTCCTGCGAGTCGAGGTCGATGTCCGCGACCGCGAGGGCGGGATGTCCGTTCGCGGGACAGCGCGCCAGCCAGCGGCCGCCGGGCGCCACGATCCCGGACGGCGCCGTGGCGCTGTACTGGGCTGGGATGGAGTAGCCGAGCCAGTAGGTATAGAGCGTTCCGTACGCCTGAGCGACACGGGCTCGGTGCGCGTCGTCGACCATCACCGACAGCAGGACGCAGTCGACGTCCAGGCGTTCGTACTCGGCGAAGATTTCCGGGAAGTTGGCCTCGACGCACAGCGCGAAGCCGAACTTGATGCTGTCGACCTCGATGACGAGCGGCTGATGTCCGGGGGAGTACAGGTAGGACACCTCGGTGTGCGAAAGGAATCGTTTGTCGTACCGTGCGACCAGCCGGCCGCGGTCGGAGACGATGTAGAGGCTGTTGTGCGGTCGGTTCGGCGGTGTGAGGGGGTGGAGCGATCCGAACACCGTCCACAAGCCGAGCTTTCCAGCCAGCGCGGTGATCGACTCCGCTTCCTCGCCAATCACATCCCACGCGGCACGGCTCCAGTCGGCCGGCACCAGCTCACCGGCCGGGCCCGTCGCCACCACGTGCTTGCTCGGGTAGGTGATCGCCCCCTCGGGAAACTGCACCAGCCGCGCACCTGCCTCGGCGGCCTCGACCATCAGGGCCCGGATCTGCTGCCCGGCCGCCTGCAGTGCTCCTCGATCAGCGGGGTCCTCCGGCACCGTGCTCTGTGCGACCGCCAGCCGCAGTGTCCGGGCCCCACGGGAATGTTCCTCGGGTGCAGAAGTGGTAGCCATCTCTCTCCGATCGGTGAGTGCTTGCTCGTGGGCGGTGAAGGGGTGGTCGGCGCGGGGCGGGGTGTCAGATGCTCAGCTGGGACGGGTCGCCCTTTGTGGGACCGGGGGTGAGGCGGGTGAAGTACTCGGTCGCGATGATCTTGTTTCGGATCTCTTGCGGCAGGCGGGCGAGGATCCCGGGTAGCGGCCGTTCACGAGCGACCTCGCCGCGGTGCGCGAGGATGGCGGCCCACTTCTTTACCAGGTACGGGGTGACGTCGACGGCCGTGGTGGCGTACGCGTCCGGCACCGCGAGCACGTCTTTGCCGACGGCCTCCAGAAGCGGCCCGAGCTCGCCGACACCGGACTCGGGGTGCGTGGCGCAGTACACGGCACGCGGTTGCCAGGGCTCACCGGCCTCGGGGTGAAGGTGCGGGAGCCCCGCGTCCTGAGCGGCGAGGAGAGCGGCCTGGTGGGCGCGGCGGTGGTCCGGGTGACCGGTCAGCTGGCCCAGGGCGTCGTGCGTGACCAAGATGTCGGGGCGGAACGAGCGGATCTGCTGGACCAGGGCGGCGACCACCTCGTCGAACGGTGCGTCGACGAGCCGGGGACGGCCCGGAGCCGCCTGCGAGTTGCGGGCATCGCCGTATCCGAGCATGCGCGGTGCGCTCGCGCCGAGCGCCCGCAAGGCGTCGGCGAGTTCGGGAGCCCGCGGGCTGTCGGGCGCCCACGTCATGGTGACGACAGCGGTGCGCGCATGCGCGGCGGCGTGCTGAGCGAGGACACCGCCGGCGAGGAGGCTCTCGTCGTCGGGATGGGCGAACACGCCGAGCAGGGACGGCCAAGCGGAGGACGCCGACTTCTCGGAGATCAGCTCGTCGGAGTCAGGCATGCTGTCCCCCTGCGATCGAGAGACTCAGTGCGTCGGCTGGGATCCGGCCCGGCCACTGGAAGACAAGCCGTGCGCTGGGCTTGTCGAGGACATCGCCGGGCGGCAGCTGGTCGTCGGGCGTTGCGGCCGGGTGGACGGTCATCGGCGGATAGCCGCTCTCGCGCACCTCGCGATCCCAGACGCGTACACACTCGGTGAAGCGCTCCGCCACCTCTTCGGCTGCTGGGCCGTAGGCGTGGATGAAGAACTCCGTGATGCGGTCGGCCGGCTCCGGGGCATCTTTGACCTTCCGGTAGGTCAAGTAGGCAAGCGAACCGTTCGTCAGGATCGCGGCCGCGTCCTGCTGCTCCACGAGCGTGGACCCCTCCGGTGCGGTCAGGCGGCAGAACCCCGCCAGCGTGGTCGCGGCATAGACCTGCAAGGTCTCGAAGTTGAAGATCCCCCGGACGACGAGGCCGGTGGAACACTCATGCCGGGGCCGACGCAGCGCCTCGTCGAGACCGGCAGTGTCGCCGGGCGTCCCGTCCTCCCACCGAACCGTGACGTCGCCGTCGGCCAGCCGTACC
>NZ_JBEXSH010000090.1:0-16846 GCF_040613555.1 Streptomyces sp. NPDC006265 | reverse complement strand
AGGTCACCGCCGTCGAGTTCCTGCGTGCCATGGCCGAGGAGTCCTACGACCTCCTCCTCCTCTCCCTCGTCGGCGGCGGAGTGCAGGCCATGCTCCACGGCCTGGCACGCGTCTGGGAGCACCGCACCTCGCGGCCCGTCGTCGTCACCGGCTACGTCGGTGTCGTCTACGAGAAGCTCGCCGACGGCCTGCTGCTGCGGCACGGCGCGGACCTGGTCCTCGCCAACTCCCGCCAGGACGCGGACCGTTTCCGGGCCGTCTACGAAGGGGTCGGCGCCGACGCCTCCGCGGTGACCGAGGTGGCCCTTCCGTTCCTCGGCGGTGCGCCCTACGAAGGGGAGCACGACCCCTCTGCGAAGCAAGGGCACAGGCCCTACACGGTCGTCTTCGCCGCCCAGCCCTCCGTCCCGGACAGCCGTAAGGACCGTACGTACCTGCTGAACCGGCTGGTGCAGCACGCCCGCCGGCACCCCGAGCGCGAGGTGCTGCTGAAGCTGCGCTCCAAGCCGGGCGAACACACCACCCACATCGAGGAGTTGCCGTACCAGAAGCTGGTGCAGCGCCTCGATCCGCCCGCCAACTTCCGCCTGGTGTACGGCAACATGGGCGAGGTCCTGGACCGGACCGACCTGCTGGTGACGGTCAGCTCCACGGCCGCCCTGGAGTCGCTGCACCGCCGCATCCCGACCGTCGTGCTGAGCGACCTCGGCATCCGCGAGTCGCTCGGCAACCACCACTTCGTGGGCTCCGGCTGCCTCGCCTCCTGGGACCAGCTCGACGCCGGGCACCGGCCCACGCCCGACGAGGAGTGGGTCTCCCGGCAGGGCGTCGCGGCTGGGGGCACCTCCCGGACGGAGTCCGGGGGAGGCTCCTACGACTCCGCCTTCGACGCGGCCCGTGGGCGCATCGCCGAGCTGCTCGACCGGCCCGGCGGCCTGCCCCCGCTGACCCCGTACTACACGCCCGTCACCGCGCCCGGCTATCTGCCCGGGATCCTCGCCCGCCACCACCTCGGCCCGGACGGCACCCCGCTGCCCGGCGCGCCCGCAGCCGACAAGGAGCCCGGACCGGTCCGGCAGATCGTGCGCCGGGCGGCGCGCGGCGCCTACCGGCACGGCGTCCAGCGCGTGGCGCCCGTCATCCGGCGGATGGGCGAGCTGTGAGCCGCCCCGAGACCCCTGCCCAAGGAGTAGACCCCATGTCCCAACCGGAAGCGGGCAAAGGCACCTCGGTGCGCCGCGTGCTCGCCGTGATCCCCGCCCGCGGCGGCTCCAAGGGCGTCCCCGCGAAGAACCTCCTCCCCGTCGGCGGCGTCCCGCTGGTGGCCCGGGCGGTGCGCGAGTGCCGGGCCGCCCGGCTGGTGACCGACGTCGTCGTCTCCACCGACGACCAGGCCATCGCCGCCGCCGCCCGTGAGGCCGGCGCCGAGGTCGTGCTGCGCCCCGCGGCCATCGCCGGCGACACGGCCACCTCCGAGGCCGCCGTCCTGCACGCCGTGGACGCGCACGAGGCCCTGCACGGCGCGGTCGTGGACGTCGTCCTGCTCGCGCAGTGCACCAGCCCGTTCATCGTCCGCGAGGACATCGACGGGGTCGCGGGCGCGATCGTCGAGAACGGCGCCGACACCGCGGTGACCGTGGCACCGTTCCACGGGTTCATCTGGCGGGACGCCGAGGACGAGGCGGCGGCCGGCTCCGTCGCGGAGCACGACGCCGCGGTCGGCGGCGGCTACGGCGTCAACCACGACAAGTCCTTCCGGCCCCGCCGCCAGGACCGTCCCCAGGACCTGCTGGAGACCGGCGCCGCCTACGCCATGGAGGCCGTCGGCTTCCGCAAGCACCAGCACCGCTTCTTCGGCCGCACCGAGCTGGTCCGCACGGACCCCGCGCGCGTGCTGGAGATCGACGACCCGCACGACCTCGCCCGCGCCCGGGCCCTCGCCCCGCTCTTCGACGCGGGCCGGCCCGGCGCCCTCCCGACCGCCGACGACATCGACGCGGTCGTCCTCGACTTCGACGGCACCCAGACCGACGACCGGGTGCTCGTCGACTCCGACGGACGGGAGTTCGTCTCCGTGCACCGCGGGGACGGACTCGGCATCGCGGCCCTGCGCGACAGCGGCCTGAAGATGCTGATCCTGTCCACGGAACAGAACCCTGTGGTCGCCGCCCGGGCCCGGAAGCTGAGGCTCCCGGTGCTGCACGGCATCGACCGCAAGGACCTCGCGCTGAAGCAGTGGTGCGAGGAGCAGGGCATCGCGCCGGAGCGCGTGCTCTACGTCGGCAACGACGTCAATGACCTCCCGTGCTTCGCCCTCGTGGGCTGGCCCGTGGCGGTCGCGAGCGCCCACGACGTCGTGCGCGGCGCCGCACGCGCGGTCACCACCGTCCCCGGTGGCGACGGCGCGATCCGAGAGATCGCCAGCTGGATCCTCGGCCCCTCTCTCGATTCCCTCACCAAGTAAGGACATCTCTGCCATGAGCACCAACTCCCGTATCCGCCGGTTCGGTTCGCGCGAGGTCGGCCCGGGCCGTCCGGTCTACGTCTGCGGTGAGATCGGCATCAACCACAACGGCGAGCTCGAGAACGCCTTCAAGCTGATCGACGCCGCCGCCGAGGCCGGCTGCGACGCCGTCAAGTTCCAGAAGCGCACCCCGGAGATCTGCACCCCGCGTGACCAGTGGGACATCGAGCGCGACACCCCCTGGGGCCGGATGACCTACATCGACTACCGCCACCGCGTGGAGTTCGGCGAGGACGAGTACCGCGCGATCGACGACTACTGCACGACGAAGAACATCGACTGGTTCGCCTCCCCGTGGGACACCGAGGCCGTCGCCTTCCTGGAGAAGTTCGACGTCCCCGCCCACAAGGTGGCCTCCGCCTCCCTCACGGACGACGAGCTGCTGCGCGCCCTGCGCTCCACCGGCCGCGCCGTGATCCTCTCCACCGGCATGTCGACGCCGAAGCAGATCCGCCACGCTGTCGAGGTCCTCGGCTCCGACAACATCCTGATGTGCCACGCCACGTCGACCTACCCGGCGAAGGCCGAGGAGCTCAACCTCCGCGTCATCAACACCCTGCAGGGCGAGTTCCCGAACGTCCCGATCGGCTACTCCGGCCACGAGACCGGCCTGCAGACGACCCTCGCTGCGGTCGCCCTGGGCGCCACCTTCGTCGAGCGGCACATCACCCTCGACCGCGCCATGTGGGGCTCGGACCAGGCCGCGTCCGTGGAGCCGCAGGGCCTGACGCGCCTCGTCCGCGACATCCGCACCATCGAGGCCTCCCTCGGTGACGGCGTCAAGAAGGTCTACGAGTCCGAGCTCGGTCCGATGAAGAAGCTGCGCCGCGTCAGCGGTGTGGTCGCCGAGGCGGAGATCGCCGACGCGGCGGGCGAGCCGGTAGGCGTCTGATCCCCCACCCCACACCCCCCCCCTCACCACGGGACGGTCGTACGTCGATGAGCCCCCGCGCCGGGAACGCCGGCCCCCACACTCTCGCCTTCGTCGAGAGCCCGGTACAGCTGCTGAACGTGCTGGAGTGGGCGCACGCGCACGCGCCCGGCGTGGGGCTCACCCTCGTGGTGCTGTCGCCCGTCGACCCCATGACGCGCGGCCAGCTGCGGCGGATGTCCGACCTGGCCCGCGACGAGGGGCACCAGGTCCGCTGGGAGGAAGCGCGCGGCGGGCCCCTCGCGCCCTTCCAGACCATCGGCGGCCTGTCCGGGCTGCTCCGCAGGGCACGCCGCGTTGTGCTGGGGGACCCCTTCTCCCGCTACGTCCAGCTGCTGCTGACCATCACCCGCGCCCGTGACCTGGTCGTCGTCGACGACGGCACGGCCACGATGGAGTTCGTCGAGCAGCTGGCCCGGGGCGAACGCCTGGTGCGCTGGCACCGCAAGGGCGGCCGCCCCGGCCCGCGGGACGTGGTCTTCGCGCCGGTGTCGGCCTCGGCCCGCCGCCGGCTGACCCCCGGCGAGCGCCGCCACATCGAGATCTTCTCCTCCTTGCCGATGGCGCAGACCCCGGCGGGCGTGACCGTCAGCGCCAACACCTTCGCCTGGACCCGGGCGCGCTTCGGCCCGCCCCGCATCACCAAGGGCGCGGACATCGTGGGCACGTCCCTGGTGGAGACCGGGGTGGTGGACGACGGCCGCTACCTGGAGGCCGTCCACACCCTGGCCAGGGCCCACGGCGCCACCCGCTACTTCGCCCACCGCCGCGAGAGCACGGACAAGCTCCACCGCCTCGCGGCCGCGACGGGCCTGGAGATCGTCCGCCCCGAACTCCCCCTCGAACTGATCGCCCGCCGCGGCCCCATCGGCCGGACGGTCCTCAGCTTCCCGTCCACGGTCGTCCACACCCTGCCCCTCGCCCTGGCCGGCACGTCGGTCCGCGTCGCCGTCTGCGACATCGACCCCGCCTGGCTGACCGAGAACGCCTCACCGCGGGCCCAGGGCTTCCTCTCCGGAGTCACGGACACGGCCCGGGACGTCCACCGGCTGTCGACGACGGCTCCGACGGCTGCCCCGAACCCGGTGACCCCGGCGAGCCCGTCCGACCCGACCGGCCCGGCCCCCTTCCCCGCCACGCCGCCTTCCGGGGGCCTGGTCGGCCCGTCGGCGTCGTGACGCCCCCCCCGCTCACCCCTCCCGCGGGACCGGCCCGGGCCTGCGCGCCAGCAGGAACGCGCGCGGCAGCTTCTCCCCGGGGCCGGGCTCGCGCAGGACGCGCGCATGGAGCTCCAGGCCGGCCTCCGTGAGGTGCCCGGCGACCGTGTCCGGGGTGCGCCAGTAGCAGTCGAGCGCGATCTCCTTCCCGTAGCGCTCGGTCAGGCGCCGGTGCCCGTCCTCGTCCCCGGACTGGAAGCCGAGCAGTACGGGCGCCCCCGGCAGCAGGACACGGCGGAACTCGGCGAAGGCGGCCGGCAGATGATCGTCCGGCACGTGGATGATCGAGTAGAGCGCGACGATGCCGCCGAGCGTCTCGTCCGGCAGGTCCAGCGCGGTCATAAAGCCGACGTGGAAGCGCAGCTGCGGGTGCGCCCGGCGGGCCAGGGCCACCATGCGGGGCGACGCGTCGACCCCGAACACCGGCAGCCCGGCCTCGTGCAGCCGTGCCGTCACGTTGCCCGGACCGCTGCCGACGTCCGCGACCGGCGGCTGCCCGGGCCCCCCGGGCGCCCGGGCCAGCTCCACGAAGGCGGTCAGCAGCGCCCGCTCCAGCGGTCTCCCGGCCAGGCTGTCGGGGTGCTCGGCGGCGTAGGCCTCGGCGATGGCGTCGTACGAGGCCTGCGTGGACTGTAAGAACTCGGGGGCGCGCACGGGCGCAGACTAGCGGGGACGGGCGTCCGGGTGACGAACACGCCCGTGTTCGCCGCGCAGGGCGTGGTATCCGTGGAGAGGATGGATGGATACCGGAGTCGTGACGCGGCATGTGGTCGAAGTCACACTTCGGGGGGTGGGAGGCCCGGCCAGGCCCAAAAGGCAGGCCAGTTTACCCATCTCACTTGATAGCTATGCGCCCGGCGGTCATATTTTCTTCCCCTTTCGGGTTGAACTTTTGTTGATCCAGGGTCGGTCGACCGCCTCGGCGCCCTACCCTTCAGAGGGTGAAGCCACTGATGTCACTGGAGTCCGAGGTCGATCTTCCCGGAGGAGCCGTACTCCCCGGTGCGCTGCCCGACGCTCTGCGGGCCGAGCTCATCGCGTTCCGACGCGACATGCACATGCACCCGGAGCTCGGCAACCAGGAGTTCCGCACCACCGCCGCGATCAAGGAGCGGCTGGAGCGGGCCGGCCTCAAGCCGCGCGTCCTCGCCGTGGGGACCGGACTCATCTGTGACATCGGCGTGGAGGGCGCGCAGTGGGACGGAGGCCCCAGCATGCTCGCCCTGCGGGCCGACATCGACGGCCTGCCCATCCCGGACACCAAGGCGGCCTGCCCGTACCGCTCCACCGTGCCCGACCGCGCGCACGCCTGCGGACACGACGTGCACACCACCGTCGTCCTCGGCGCCGGTCTCGTCCTCGCCGAACTGCACCGGCGCGGCGCGCTGCCCCGCCCGGTCCGGCTGATCTTCCAGCCCGCCGAGGAGGTGCTGCCCGGCGGCGCCGCCGACGTCATCAAGTGCGGGGCGCTGGAAGGCGTGGGCGCGATCATCGCCGTGCACTGCGACCCCCGGGTGGACGCGGGGAAGATCGGACTCCGGGAGGGGCCCATCACCTCGGCGTGCGACCGGCTGGAGATCGGGCTCGACGGTCCGGGCGGCCACACCGCCCGCCCCCACCTCACGACCGACCTGGTCACCGCCGCCGCCCGCGTCGTCACCGACGTGCCCGCGCTGGTCGGCCGGCGGTTCGACAGCCGCAGCGGCCTGGCCATCACCTGGGGCCGCGTCGAGTCCGGCCACGCCCCGAACGTGATCCCGCAGCACGCCGAGCTCTCCGGCACCGTGCGCTGCCTCGACCTCGAGGCGTGGCGACAGGCCCCCGACGTCGTCGTCGCGGCCATCGACGAGATCGCCAACCTCTACCGCGCCAAGTCGGAGATCAACTACGTACGCGGCGTCCCGCCCGTGGTCAACGAGCCCGGCGTCACCGAACTGCTGCGCGAGGCCATGATCGCCCGGCGCGGCGTCGAGTCCGTCGAGGGCACCGAGCAGAGCCTCGGCGGCGAGGACTTCTCCTGGTACCTGGAGCACGTCCCCGGTGCCATGGCCCGCCTGGGCGTCCGCACCCCCGGCGAGCGCCAGATCCGAGACCTCCACCAGGGCGACTTCGACGTGGACGAGTCGGCCATCACGGTAGGAGTGGAACTCTTCACGGCAGCGGTCCTGGTCAACGGCCTCCGCTAGGCGCCCCCTCTTGGGGGCGCGGGGAACTGTGCGACCGGCCACGACGGCGCCGCACGGTTTCCAGGGGCGCGGGGAACTGCGCAACCAGAGCCACGCGGCGCCGCACGGGTGGTTTTGGGGGCGCGGGGAACTGCGCAACCAGCCACCACGGCGCCGCACGAGGCCGACAACCGCGCACACCCGAGGCCGACAACCGCACACACCAACAACCCCGCCCCCCGAGGGCCGACCCGGGCGGCGTACCCCCCCGGTCCCCCAACCTCCCACCCGGCGGAGCCTCCGGTTGCGAGCGGCGCAGCCTCACGGCAGCCTGGTGCGCGTCACGAGGTAGGCACACGCCGTGTCCCCGAGTACACCTTTCGACCCCGTTCGATCCCGTGGTTCACAAGGGCGTAACCGGCCATCGGCACGAATGGATAACGGCCCGGCGGCGAACCGTTCCCAGGAGTGTCTACGCGCGTTAATGTGCGCCGAACCGAGCGCCCATCGCGGGGCTTTGGAGAATGGGGAACTTCAGATGCGTCGGATTTCCAAACTGACCCGTGTCGCGGTGGGGGTCGCGTCGCTCGGGCTCGTCGCCACGGCCTGCGGCGGCACCAGCAGTGACAGCGGTGACAGCGACAGCAACGACCGCGGCGTCGCCATCGCGTACGACGTCGGCGGCAAGGGAGACCAGTCCTTCAACGACGCCGCCTTCGCGGGTCTGACGAAGGCCAAGGACGAGTTCGGCTACAAGACGGCCGACATCGAGCCCACCGAGGGTGAGACGGACGCCGACAAGGAGCAGCGCCTGACGTCGCTGGCCAAGCAGGGCTACAACCCGGTCATCGGCGTCGGCTACGCCTACGGCCCGGCGATGAAGGCCGTTGCCGCCAAGTACCCGAAGACCACCTTCGGCATCGTGGACTCCGTGGTCGAGGGGAAGAACGTCGCCTCCCTCGTCTTCGCCGAGGAGCAGGCCTCCTACCTGGCCGGTGTCGCCGCCGCCAAGGCCACCAAGACGAACACGGTCGGCTTCGTGGGCGGTGTGGACGTCCCGCTGATCCACAAGTTCGAGGCCGGATACAAGCAGGGCGTGCTGGACACCAACCCCAAGGTCAAGGTCCTGTCGCAGTACCTGACGCAGACCGCCGAGGAAGGTGGGTTCGCCAGCCCCGACAAGGGCAAGGCCGCCGCCGAGGGTCAGATCGAGAAGAAGGCCGACGTGCTGTACGCGGCCGCAGGTCTGTCCGGCCAGGGCGTCATCGAGGCCGCCGCCAAGGCGAAGGTCTGGGCCATCGGCGTCGACTCCGACCAGTACAAGCAGGCCGCCCTCGCGCCGTACAAGAACTACATCCTGACCTCCGCGCTCAAGGATGTCGGCGGTGCGGTCTACGCGCTGGCCAAGTCGGTCCACGACGACAAGCCGCTGACCGGCACCCAGACGTTCGACCTGAAGGTCAACGGCGTGGGCCTGTCGGAGTCCAACCCGGAGTACGCGAAGGTCGCCGGTCTCCAGGACGCCGTGAACAAGGCCAAGCAGGAGATCATCGACGGCAACATCAAGGTCAACACCGAGTGAGCCGACCGGTCTGACCAGCCGAAGCGGGCGGGCACCCCCAGGGTGCCCGCCCGCTCCGCGTTTCCCGGCTCTCCCGGAACGGGATCACCCAGCGCCACGCCCCGTTTGCGGTTTGCAACGCCCTCGGCCAGGGGCGGGTGATGGCTTGGGCACGGGCGCATAACAAGGTGGACAGAAGGGGTTTTCAGGCAGGTCTACGCGCGTTAATCTGCGGCGAAGCCAGCGCTGAAGCTGAACCGTCCCGGCGCTGTGCGACCTCGTTGTACGACAGGAGCACCCACACATGCGCCGGATTTCCCGGATCGCGGTCGCAGGCGCAGCGACCGCCTCCTTGGCCCTCGCCCTCTCCGCCTGCGGCAGCACCTCGACCTCCGGGTCGTCCGACTCGAAGGGCGACAAGGGGCTCGCCATCGCGTACGACGTCGGCGGAAAGGGCGACCAGTCCTTCAATGACGCCGCCTACGCGGGCCTGGAGCAGGCGAAGAAGGAGTTCGGGTACCAGACGGCCGACGTGGAGCCCACCGAGGGTGAGACGGACGCCGACAAGGAGCAGCGCCTGGTCTCGCTGGCCAAGCAGGGTCACAACCCGGTCATCGGTGTCGGCTACGCCTACGCCGCGGCCGTCAAGGGTGCCGCGGAGAAGTTCCCGGACACCACCTTCGGCATCGTCGACGACGCCACGATCAACACCAAGAACGTGGCCGACCTGGTCTTCAACGAGGAGCAGGCCTCCTACCTGGCCGGTGTCGCCGCCGCCAAGACCTCCAAGACGAAGGTCGTCGGCTTCGTCGGCGGCGTCGACATCCCGCTGATCCACAAGTTCCAGGCGGGCTTCGCGCAGGGCGTCAAGGACACCGACCCGAAGGTCAAGGTGCTCTCCCAGTACCTTACCCAGACGGCCGAGGAGGGCGGTTTCGCCAGCCCCGACAAGGGCAAGACGGCCGCCGAGGGTCAGATCGAGAAGAAGGCCGACGTGGTCTACGCGGCCGCCGGTCTGTCCGGTCAGGGCGTCATCGAGGCCGCCGCCACCAAGAAGGTGTGGGCCATCGGTGTCGACTCCGACCAGTACCAGCAGGAAGCCCTTGCCAAGTACAAGGACTCCATCCTGACCTCGGCGATGAAGGACGTCGCCAAGGCGGTGTACAACCTGGCGAAGTCGGTCGAGGACGGCAAGCCCCAGACCGGTATCGTTCGTGGCGATCTGAAGTCCGGCGAGGTGAGCCTGTCGAACTCCAACCCGAAGTTCGCGGACAACACCGAGCTTCAGGCAGCCATCAAGACGGCCAAGGAGAAGATCATCAGCGGCGAGATCAAGGTCAAGAGCAGCTGACGAGCGACTGCCTCGAAGCAGGCGGTAACCCCGGGGTTACGTCCGCTCGACGGGGTGCGGGGAGCTGCTCCTCGTGCCCCGTTGCCGCGGGGCGTCGGCCCCTTTGTATGCCGTAGGGGCGCTACGCGCGTAGACGGCCCCCGTCCCCAGGAGAGTGCGCCATCAACGCGTCCAGCAGCCCTCCGGCCGGAGCGGCGGTCAACGAATCGGTGACCGCCGTCGAACTCGCCGGGATCACCAAGCGGTTCCCCGGTGTCGTGGCCAACCACGACATCCACCTCAGCGTCCGCAAGGGCACCGTGCACGCCCTCGTCGGCGAGAACGGCGCCGGCAAGTCCACGCTGATGAAGATCCTCTACGGCATGCAGAAGCCGGACGAGGGCACCATCGCCGTGGGCGGCGAGCAGGTCAGCTTCTCGTCGCCGGCCGACGCCATCGTCCGCGGCATCGGCATGGTCCACCAGCACTTCATGCTCGCCGACAACCTCACGGTCCTCGAGAACGTGGTCCTCGGCAGTGAGAAGCTCTACGGCATCGGCGCCAAGGCCCGCCGCAAGATCAAGGAGCTCTCCGAGCGCTACGGCCTCGACGTCAAGCCCGACCTCCTCGTCGAGGAGCTCGGCGTCGCCGCCCGCCAGCGCGTGGAGATCCTCAAGGTCCTCTACCGCGGCGCCACCACCCTCATCCTCGACGAGCCGACCGCCGTGCTCGTGCCGCAGGAAGTGGACGCGCTCTTCGCCAACCTGCGCGAGCTGCGCTCCGAGGGCCTGTCGGTCATCTTCATCTCGCACAAGCTCGGCGAGGTGCTCTCAGTCGCCGACGAGATCACCGTCATCCGCCGCGGCACCACCGTCGGCACGGCCGTCCCCACCGAGACGACGCCCCGTCAGCTCGCCGAGATGATGGTCGGCAGCGAACTGCCCACGCCCGAGACGGCCGAGTCCACGGTCACCGACCGCCCCGTCATCAGCGTCGACAAGCTGCGCCTGGCGGCCCCCGGCGGCAAGGCCCTCCTGGACGACATCAGTTTCACCATCCACGCCGGCGAGGTCCTCGGCATCGCCGGCGTCGAGGGCAACGGCCAGACCGAACTGGTCGACGCCCTGATCGGCCTGCGGCACGCCGACTCCGGCGCCATCCGGCTCGCCGACGAGGAGATCACCGCCTGGCCCACCCGCCGGCGCCGCGAGCAGGGCATCGGCTACATCCCGGAGGACCGGCACCGCCACGGCCTCCTCCTGGAGGCACCCCTCTGGGAGAACCGCATCCTCGGCCACGTCACGGAGAAGCCCCTCGCCAAGGGCGTCTGGCTGGACCCGAAGGCGGCCCAGGAGGACACCCGCCGGATCGTCACGGACTTCGACGTCCGCACCCCCGGCATCGACGTCACCGCCGCCTCCCTGTCCGGCGGCAACCAGCAGAAGCTGATCGTCGGCCGCGAGATGAGCCACAAGCCCCGCTTCCTCATCGCCGCGCACCCCACCAGGGGTGTGGACGTCGGCGCCCAGGCGGCCATCTGGGACCACATCCGTGAGGCGCGCCGCGAGGGCCTGGCGGTGCTGCTGATCTCCGCCGACCTGGACGAGCTGATCGGCCTGTCCGACACCCTGCGCGTGATCTACAACGGCAAGCTGGTCGCGGACGCCGACCCGGCCACCATCACCCCCGAGGAGCTCGGCTCGGCCATGACCGGTGCCGCCACCGGGCACCTCGCGCACGACGACACCCCCGAGATCTCGAAGGCCGACGCCCCCGAGTCTCCGGAAGACGAGGCCCGCTGATGAAGAAGTTCGACAAGGAGCGCGTGCTCCTCGCGGTGGCCGGACCGGTCATCGCGCTGGCCGTGGCCTTCGTCCTGAGCGCGATCGTGCTGCTCGCGTCGGGCAAGAGCCCCTTCGAGCCGTTCGCCCTGATGTTCGAGCAGCTGGGCTTCTCCGACATCCAGGTCCTGATCATCAACCAGGCCTCGATGTACTACATCGCGGCCCTCGCGGTGGCCATCGGCTTCCGGATGAACCTGTTCAACATCGGTGTCGACGGCCAGTACCAGCTCGGCGCCATGATGGCCGCCGTCGTCGGCGCCCACGCGAACCTGCCGGCCGCCCTCCAGGTCCCGCTGCTGCTCCTGACCGCCGCCCTCACCGGCGCCTTCTGGTCCGGCATCGCCGGCGTCCTCAAGGTCACCCGCGGAGTCAGCGAGGTCGTCGCCACGATCATGCTCAACGCGATCGCCACCTCCGTGATCGCCTACCTGTGGCTGCCGGACGTCTTCGGCGTGAAGGTCGGCAACAACAACACCACCGGCGAGATGTACAAGTCCGGCTGGATTCCCGGGTTCAGCCTGGGCGACTCCGGCGAGATCTACGGCCTGGTACTGCTCGCCGTCCTGCTCGGCATCGGCTACTGGGTCGTCCTCAACCGCACCCGCTTCGGCTTCGACCTGCGCGCCTCCGGCGCCTCGCAGACCGCCGCCGCGGCCAGCGGTGTCGACCCCAGGCGCATGGTGCTCAGCGCCATGCTGATCTCCGGCGGCATCGCGGGCCTCGCGGGCCTGCCCATCCTGCTCGGCGACACCCACACCTACAGCCTGAACTTCCCCACCGGCATCGGCTTCCTCGGCATCGGCATCGCCCTGCTCGGCCGCAACAGCCCCGTCGGCATCGCCTTCGCCGCCCTGCTGTGGGCCTGGCTCGACAAGGCCTCGCCCGAGCTGGACTTCCACGGCTACGACAAGGAGATCGCGGTCATCATGCAGGGCCTGATCGTCCTCTCGGTCGTCGTCTCCTACGAGGCCGTCCGCGAATGGGGTCTGCGCCGCCAGCAGCGTCGCGTCGGCGCCGAACTCGCCGCCGGACACGTCCTCGGCGCTCAGAACACGAAGGAGGTGGCTGGCCGATGACCACCGCGACCGACGTCAACCAGCCCACGCTGCAGCCCGCGGCGCCGACCGGCCGCCGCCTGTCGTGGCCCGTCCTGCTGCTCATCATCGCCGGAGGCCTGGCGCTCACCTCGATCGTCCGCCTCATCACCGGCGCCGACGGCATCACCAACGTCAGCCAGATGTCCACCGCGCTCCAGCTCGCCGTGCCGATCGGCCTCGCCGGTCTGGGCGGCCTGTGGGCCGAGCGCGCGGGCGTGGTCAACATCGGCCTCGAGGGCATGATGATCCTCGGCACCTGGTTCGGCGCCTGGGCCGGCTTCCAGTGGGGCCCCTGGACCGGTGTCCTGGTCGGCATCCTCGGCGGTGCGATCGGCGGTCTGCTGCACGCCGTCGTCACCGTCACCTTCAACGTCAACCACATCGTCTCCGGTGTGGCCATCAACATCCTCGCCCTCGGCGCCACCCGCTACCTCGCGCCCCTCGCCTTCGAGGGCCACACGGGCGGCTCCGCCAAGCAGTCCCCGGCGGTGGAATCCCTCGGCCACTTCACTGTGCCGGGCCTGTCCGACGCGCTGCGCGATCTGAACAACCAGGGCTGGTTCTTCGTCTCCGACATCGCCGGCCTGCTCGGCGGCCTCGTCACCAACGTGTCCTGGCTGACCCTCATCGCCATCGCGCTGATCCCCGGAACCTGGTGGATCCTGTGGCGCACCGCGTTCGGCCTGCGCCTGCGCTCCTGCGGCGAGAACCCGGTCGCCGCCGAGTCCCTCGGCGTCAACGTCTACAAGTACAAGTACATCGCCGTCGTCATCTCCGGCGGCCTGGCCGGCCTCGGCGGTGTCTTCCTGTCCATCGTGGCCAACCCCTTCTACCTGGAGGGCCAGGTCAGCGGACGCGGCTTCATCGGCCTCGCTGCGATGATCTTCGGCAACTGGATGCCGGGCGGCCTCGCCCTCGGCGCGGGCCTGTTCGGCTACACCGACAGCCTCAACCTGCGCGGCGGCTCCGCCAACGTCCACGCCCTGCTGCTGCTCGGCGCGCTGCTGCTGATCATCGGGGCGATCTTCCTGGTGGTCCGCAAGAAGTACGCCCCGTCGATGATCACTGCCGTCGTCGCCGCCCTGGTGTTCGCCTGGTACGCGACCACCGACGAGGTCCCGAACCAGGTCGTCTCCGCCACGCCGTACGTCATCACCCTGGTGGTCCTCGCCCTGTCCGCGCAGCGGCTGCGGATGCCGAGGGCCAACGGCATGCCGTACCGGAAGGGGCAGGGCAAGTGACCGTCTCCGGCCCGGCCGTCGACTGGGAGAAGCTGCGTGCGGTGGCCCGGGACGCCATGTCCCGGGCGTATGCCCCGTACTCCGGCTACCCGGTCGGAGTGGCGGCCCTGGTCGACGACGGCCGGATCATCTCCGGCTGCAACGTCGAGAACGCCTCGTACGGCCTCGGACTGTGCGCCGAGTGCGGCCTGGTGTCCGAGCTGCACAACACCGGCGGCGGCCGGCTGACGCACTTCACCTGCGTCGACGGCGACGGCGCCACCCTCGTCCCGTGCGGCCGCTGCCGTCAGCTGCTCCACGAGTTCGGCGGCCCGGAGATGCTGCTGGAGACCCCCGCGGGGGTCCTGCCGCTCTCTCAGATGCTGCCCCAGGCCTTCGGCCCGGAAAACCTCAGCAAGTAACCACCGTGCGGCCCCTCTGAGTTGCTCACGCGACCGGCTCAGGGGGGCCGCACGGCTTCTGGAACCCTCGGAAGGAAGCCAAGCCATGGCCATGGACGTCATCTCCGTCATCCGCACCAAGCGGGACCGCGGTGAGCTCAGCGACGCGCAGATCGACTGGGTCATCGACGCGTACACCCGCGGGGAGGTCGCCGACGAGCAGATGTCCGCCCTCGCCATGGCGATCCTGCTGAACGGCATGAACCGTCGCGAGATCGCCCGCTGGACGGCCGCGATGATCGCCTCCGGCGAGCGCATGGACTTCTCGTCCCTGTCCCGCCCGACCGCCGACAAGCACTCCACGGGCGGCGTCGGTGACAAGATCACACTGCCACTGGCCCCGCTGGTCGCGGCCTGCGGCGCGGCCGTCCCCCAGCTGTCGGGCCGCGGCCTCGGCCACACCGGCGGCACCCTGGACAAGCTGGAGTCGATCCCCGGCTGGCGTGCGCTGCTGTCCAACGAGGAGATGCTGAACGTCCTCGACACCACCGGCGCGGTCATCTGCGCGGCGGGCGACGGTCTGGCCCCCGCCGACAAGAAGCTCTACGCCCTGCGGGACGTCACCGGCACGGTCGAGGCGATCCCGCTGATCGCCTCCTCGATCATGTCCAAGAAGATCGCGGAGGGCACCGGCTCGCTGGTCCTGGACGTGAAGGTCGGCACCGGCGCCTTCATGAAGACGATCGAGGACGCCCGCGAACTGGCCTCCACGATGGTCGGCCTCGGTACCGACCACGGCGTGAAGACGGTCGCGCTCCTCACGGACATGGCCACGCCCCTCGGCCTGACCGCCGGCAACGCCCTGGAGGTCCGCGAGTCGGTGGAGGTCCTTGCGGGCGGCGGCCCCGCGGACGTCGTGGAACTGACGATCGCGCTGGCCCGCGAGATGCTGGACGCGGCCGGCGTGAAGGACGCCGACCCGGCGAAGGCCCTGGCCGACGGCTCGGCGATGGACGTCTGGCGGCGCATGATCGCGGCCCAGGGCGGCGACCCGGACGCGGCGCTTCCGGTGGCCCGCGAGCAGCACGTGATCAAGGCCCCGGCCTCAGGCGTCCTGACCCGCCTCGACGCCTACGACATCGGCGTCGCCGCCTGGCGCCTCGGCGCGGGCCGCGCCCGCAAGGAGGACCCGGTACAGGCGGGCGCCGGCGTCGAGATGCACGCCAAGCCGGGCGACACGGTGACGGAGGGCCAGCCCCTCCTGACCCTCCACACCGACACGCCCGAGCGCTTCGAGTACGCCCTCCAGTCGATCGACGGCTCCTACGACGTCGCAGCGCCCGGGACGGACTTCACGCCGTCGCCGGTGGTGCTGGAACGTATCGCCTGACCTGGCGGATCCCCTCGCGGGTGAACGGGACCGGTGGGCTGCCGCCGGTCCCGTTCGGCGTCTCGGCACAGCGAGGCCGCCGGGCCGGGTCACCCCAGCATCGCCGCCACGACCACCAGCACCGGCACCGCCAGCACCGTCGACAGCAGGATCGCCTCCCTGGCCAGCACCTCGCCCACCCGGTAGCTGCTCGCGTACGTGTAGAGGTTCTGCGCCGCCGGGAGCGCGGACGTCACCACCACGTCGAGCAGCAGGGCGCCGCGCAGGCCGAAGACGCCAGCCGCCAGGGCCCAGGCGACCAGGGGCTGGAACACGGACTTCAGGGTTACCGCGAGCAGTACCGGGGCCCGTTCCGCGCCACGCAGCGGGAGCGTGCTGCCGCGCAGGGAGATGCCGAAGGCCAGCAGGACCGCCGGCACCGACATGTTGCCGATCAGGGTCAGGGGGTCCATCAGCGGGCCCGGCACCGTGAGACCCGACGCCGAGACCGCCACCCCGGCCAGGGATCCCATGGCTATCGGATTGCGCAACGGCGTCAGCAGCCGCTGCCACAGGGGCCGCTTCGCCCCGCCGCTCGCCAGGTCCAGGACCGTCAGCGCCACCGGTGTGACACCGACCAGCTGGAACAGCAGCACCGGCGCGACCAGCGACGCGTCGCCCAGTACGTACACGGCGATCGGGATGCCCAGGTTCCCGGAGTTGACGTAGCTGGAGCACAGCGCGCCGATCGTCGTCCGGCCCACACCCCATCCCCGCGCCGCGCCCACCGCCACGAAGACACCCGCCGCCGCTGCCGTGCTCATCGCCGTGACCAGCAGTCGGTCGGAGAAGATCACCGACAGGTCGGCCTGCGCGAGGGTCGTGAAGAGCAGCGCCGGGGACGCCACGTGGAAGGCGAGCTTGGTCAGGACCTCGCGGCCGCCGTCGCCCAGATACCCCCGGCGGCCGATCAGATAGCCGAGGCCGATGACGACGGCGATGACCGCGAACCCGCTCAGCACCCCCTGCACGGCGCCCCCTCACCGGCGGTGCGAGCATCGGGCAGCGCGGCAGGGGGAGATGGTGGGGGCATGCAGCCAACCCTCCGGGGAAGCCGCTGCCCAGGTCAATGTGATCCTCACGGCGCGGCCCGGCCTCACGGCGCGGCCCGGCCTCACGGCGCGGCC